>JAUXCB010000152.1 GCA_030619095.1 Verrucomicrobiota bacterium
AGAAGCGCATGTTTTCGGGGTGAATGAGCATGCGGTTGTCGGTGATGGTGGTGCGCAAGCGGCAGCAGGCGGAGAGGGTGACTTCGTCGCGGTCGAAGATGAAGTAGGTCGATCCGTTTTTGGCGGCGAGGTCGCAGGCGGCCTGATAGATGTCGTACTGCTCGGGATCGCTGAAGGTTTCGTCGCAGATGTGGAAGTCGCATTTCGGGAATTCGAAGATGCGGCCGTTGCGGTCGCCGTCGCCCCAGACTTCGAGGAGCGCGCGGCAGAATTCCTGGCTCTCGGTGGTGTAGTCGCCGTAGGTGACGATTTTTTCGCCGTTTTCTTCGAGTTCGGCGGCGACGGCTTCGTCGTAGACAATGCCTTTTTTGCCGAGGATTTCGCGCAGGACGAGGCGGTCTTTTCCGTTTTCGTCTTTGAGGAAGAGATCCATCATTTTGTAGCCGCTGGTGTCGCGTTCGTCTCGCAGGACTTCTTTGAGGCCGACTTTTTCGCCGGTTTTGAGCTGGAGCATGTACTGGCCGCCGGGGCCGATGGCCGGGACGACTTTGAGGTAGCTCGGTACACCGCTATGGATGTTGAAGTCGAGGAAGAGGGTTTGTCCGCCTCGGCTGAAGGCGTTCTGGGAGCCGTTGAAGATGAGTTCCTGCGCGATCTGCTTGAGCTCTTTGGCATCCATGCCTTCGAGGAGCGGGGCATAGAGGATGTTGATGTAGGCGATGCCGAGCGCGCCGGCATAGTTGGCCTGCATGGAGGCGAGGAAGGTGTTGAGGTGGCCGGTCAGCACGGAGGCCGTGCGCGCCGGGCTCGACTCGGTGTTGAGGTTGACGAGTCCGCGGAGGCCGAACTTTTTGACGTACTCAATGGAGTGGCTGGAGCAGTAGACGCGGTGGGGATAGCCGAGGTCGTGCAGATGCACGGCGCCGGTGTTGTGCGCGCGTTTGATGTCTTCGTCGAAGATAGTGTCCAGTGCCCACTGTTTGAGAACCAGCTCGGCGATGCCGAGGTTGACTGCTTCGGGGTTGTTGTTGACGATATTGCTGTTTTCGTTCGATTTGGAGAACATCAGGTTATCGACGTAGTCGAGCGGAACGCCGTAGAGGGAGAGGTCGCGGAGCTGGGCCTGGAAGCCGCGCTCGGTCAGTTCGTTGTTGACCATTTCACGAATAAGCGTGGTGTTGATGGTGGTCATTTTTCCGCCGATGATGCGGTTTTCCACCGACTTGGCGATGCTGATGGCGGTGTCGACGGCCAGTTCGGTTTTGTCGAGGATCTGTTTGACGATCCGCTTGCGGTCCCAGGGGAGGGTGACTTCGGCGGAGTTGGATTCCACCAGCAGCAGGCTGGCATCGGTGACGTCCACCTTGTCTTTGGCCTCGCCGCGGACGCGGATCCGGCGCCTGGCGATTTCGCGCTGTTTGCGGTAGCGCTTGTAGGCGGCGACTACGAGGGTTTCGCCGTTTTCAGAAAGGAGGATTTCAACGAGATCCTGAACATCTTCAATGCTGGGGATGCGCATGTTTTCTTCATCGGCATGAACGTAGAACTCGGACTGGGGGTTATCAAGCTGTTCAACGACCTGCGCGGTGATTTTCGGGGCGAGACCTTCGTTGCGAGGTGAGCCTTCCTTGCGGGAAACTTCTTCCACAGAGTGGTGGATTGCCATTTCAATCTTTTTAGAGCTAAAAGGAACGATGAGGCCTGAGCGTTTTCGAAATCCGTCGAAGAGAGCCTCTTTGGTTGTAATTGATTCAGTCATAATATCTTTCCCCTGTTTATAACCCTGTTGATAACTATAAAAGTGCCCGCATCTTTTCTCAGCGCCGGGGAGAAATGTATTTAAATTGTGGTGATCTGTCAAACAAAACCACAACATATTGTGTTTTTCGTGTAAATGCATGGTTCTAAGCGGGTTCCGAAGAAGTTGGGATAGGAGGTGTTTTTTTCTTGGATTTCACCAGTGAATCAGAAAAAGGATGCATCTGGTTCAGCAGGGAAAGTCGGGGTTGGGAAAGCTTTGAAAAAAAAGGGAGCCGTTAGAAAAAGGTTGTGCTATAAAATTCTACAAGGTGGTTTATATGAGTTTTCCTGAAGTGCTTTATACGATCGATATCTTGTTTGTCGCAGTTGTGTTGCTTTTTGCAATGGTCGGTCTGCTACGCGGTTTTTCCGGTGAGCTGGCCAGTCTGTTGGCACTATTTGTTCTGCTGGGTGCGGTCCTGTTTTCTTATCCGGTGCTTACGCAGATTGCCGCTGAAAACTGGAGTACGTTGTCGCCCGGTGCGATTCAGGTTGTGGTTCTTCTGGTACTGGCTCTGATCTCCGGCCTTCTTTTTTTTCTGATGCATCTGCTTTTTCGGCAGATGTTTAAGGAGCGAATGGGCATGGTGTTCCATCGGATTGCCGGAGGGTTTGTTGGTCTGTTGCGCGGCGGGCTGATTATGCTTTGTTTGATGGCCGGGCTGAGCCTGGTGCCGAAGGATGCTCTCTATGCGAAGATTTCAGAGAAGTCGGTGATTGGCGGCTGGGTCTGTCACCGCTTCACGCCGTGGCTCTATCCGCGCCTGATGGAGCTACCGGTGTTTGATCGGGAAGAGAACTGATGAACCGCAGAACATAGAACAGGGAATATCGAATGCAGAAGGACGCATAAAACTTCGAAATTCTAGATTCCTTGTTCGATATTCGAAATTTACGATGGGCAAAATTTTATTTTGGACGGAGTGATGAAGCAGATTCCTAGAGAAGTCATCGATGAAATCCGCGCGCGCAACGATATTGCCGATGTGATCGGTTCATACCTTTCCCTTAAAAATGCGGGGTCGCGATTCAAAGCACTCTGCCCGTTCCATAAAGAAAAAACCCCGTCGTTCACGGTGAGTCCCGACCGCCAGATCTATCACTGTTTCGGATGCGATGCCGGTGGCGATGTGATCCGGTTTGTGCAGGAATATGAAAAGGTTGATTTTATGGTCGCCCTGCAGATGCTGGCCGACCGCGCGGGCATGGAGCTGAGTTTTGAGGAGGGCGATGGGAAGCGCTCCAATAAACGGGAGCTGTTTCAAATTCACGAGGGGGTTTCTCAGCTTTATCACCGTATTCTGCTGGAACATCCGGAGGGCGAGGCGGGTCGCGCCTATTTGGAGGCCCGCAGTTTGAAGCCGGAGACGGTGGAAGCTTTCCGGATCGGGTTTGCACCGAACCGGTTTGATGCACTCGAAAAGTGGGCGCAGAAGAAAAAGATTTCGTTCGACCTGATGGAGCAGGCGGGCCTGATGGCCCGTTCGGAGCGGGGTTCAACCTATGACCGCTTCCGAAAGCGATTGATGTTTCCCATTCTCGATGAGGCGGGCCGTACGATCGGCTTCAGCGGACGGCTGATTGATCCGGCAGATCGCGGCGGGAAATATGTGAACAGTCCGGAGACCCCGCTGTTTCGCAAAAGCCGGGTGCTGTTTGGCATTGATAAGGCGAGACGGGCAATGGCCGATCAGCGCACGGCGATTGTGGTGGAGGGCCAGCTCGATGCCATCCGCTGTCACGAGGCGGGCATCACGAATACGGTGGCCTCGCAGGGCACGGCGCTCACGAGTGACCATGCCCGCATGATCCGCCGTTATGCCGATGAGGTGATTCTGGTGCTCGATGCAGATGCCGCCGGCCAGAAAGCAGCACTTCGCTCTTCCGAGGCATTCATTGCCGAGGAGCTCAGCGTGCGCGTGGCCTCCCTTCCGGATGGAGAGGATCCCGATTCTCTGATTTTGAAGCAGGGGCCGGAGGCTCTGTTGGCATGTACCACCTCAGCGGTTTCGGCACTTGATTTTTTGGTGGATTGCTCCGCGCGCACCGAAAACTTGCGGACGGAGGCCGGTTTGATGCGCACTGCGCGCGCAGTGCAGGCACTGATTGCCCATGCGCCGGGTGCCGTGCAGCGCGATCGGATGGTGCAGCTTGCCTCCGAGCGCCTCGGCCTTTCGCCCACTGCGTTGCGGCGGGATATGGCGCGGAGGCCTCCGCGCTCGACCCCTGTGCGGTCGGGAGCGAAGGAGCCGCCTGCTGCGGCGGCAAAGCATCCGGACGATGAGGTCGCGTTGTTACAGATGTTGTTTCATTATCCCGAAGAGGTTTTTTCGGTTGTGGCTGATCATCTGCCGCTGGGGCACCTCCGTGACCCCGATTGCCGACTGCTCATGGAGGGGTTATTGAAGCATCCGGCGGAGCTCATGGAGAAGATTCCAGAAGATCGGCCGGTGGCGCAGCGGCTGGCGGTTCGCATTCAGATGGAGGAGAGCCGATTGCGGGGGACGGATGCGTCATCTGAAAAAGCAGCGAAGGACATCGTAATGGCTCTTTGGAGACGGGCGTTGCTTCTCCAGCGGAGCGGCGCAAGATCGGCGGGTCGTGTCGAGGAATCGATGGAGGTGACTGCACAGCTCCAATGTTTGAAAAAAGGCTGGGAGTACGCGGTCAATTTCCTGAACATTCAGGAAATTTGAGCGGGGGCATCCTGGAGATGCGCCTTGTTAAGGCTCACCGTTTTATTTATATTTCTGGGGTATTTACTTAACTAAGGTTCACCTACATGTTGCGTGATTCGGGAAAAGTTTGGATGAGGCGCATACCACATCACCCCAACCGTGCCGGTGCTGTTTATGAGCGGTTATCCCCGCGAACAGGTGATGGCTCGTTTGGGGCATCAATCGCATACG
>JAUXCB010000246.1 GCA_030619095.1 Verrucomicrobiota bacterium
AACCTCGGCATCATGGACTTCTACAAAATGCAGAACGTCATGGCTGACACCTCCATGCGCGAAAACCTCGCGGGCGGTGACGAATCCGGGAAAACGGAGTAAAGGTTAATGGTTGCCTGTTATGGGTTATCAGTGAAACGGATTTCTCTCCATTAACTGATAACTCTTAACGGATAACTGTTCATTATTATGAATACTATCGTTCAAGCGGGAGCTGAAGAGCTCATTTGGATCGTCGTCGGTATCTTCTGGGTGATTGCCCAGATTGCCGGCGGCGCGGCAAAAAAGAAAAGGGCCTCGTCACGCCCGCCCCCCGAAAATGAGGGCGGCGGAAAGGCTCCCGAAGATCCATTTGCTGATCTCATGCGCAAGCTCGCTGGCGTGCAGGAGATCAAGGCCCCCGACCTGCCCCGTAGCGAGCTGCGCTCTGCTACTGGGGCGCCACCAAAAACCGTAGACGCGGTGAGGACACCGCATCTACGAGAAGAGATTCCTGTCCCAAAGCCTGCCCCGACTCCGAAGCCGATACCCAAACCTGTTGAAGTCGCGGAAGTGGACATTCGTCCGACGATGAGTTCCTTCCGAAGCGTCATGCCGGCCATGAAACTCCCCGCGATGAAACTGAGCTTCCAACCCTCGGGAAAATCGACCGAAATCTCTCCAATCCTTGGAAACATCATCAATCCGGCAGACAAAAGCACGCTGCGCCGCGCCATGCTCTCCCATGTGGTCCTCGGCAAGCCGAGGGGGCTGGACCACTGGAGCCCCGGAACCGTGGAGTAATGGAAATGCAATGGATGCCAGATGAACGAAGCAAAAACACGTCAGGAAATTATCGACAAACGCTTGGCGCGTGCGGGATGGCGGGTTGACCATCCCGGCATGGTCACTCGGGAGTTCGATATTTTCTTTGGTCCTGACTCCGTCAAAGAAACCCAGTCTCCTTATGGGGGGCACCAGTTCTCTGATTACGTTCTGCTGAAAAAGGATTCCAGCCCGCAAGCGGTTGTTGAAGCAAAGAAAACATCCCGTGACGCACAGCTTGGACAGGAACAAGCTCTTCAATACGCGCAGAATATCCAGAAAACTCAAGGCGGAGACCTGCCCTTTATCTTTTATACAAACGGTCACGACATCTTCTTCTGGGATTCTGAAAACTATCCTCCGCAAAAGGTGTACGGCTTCCCGACCCGTGATGATCTGGAGCACATGGAGTTTCAGCGCAAAGAAAAACGCCCGCTCTCGCCCGAGCTGATTAACACCGATATCGCCGGGCGTTCTTATCAGATTGAGGCGATCCGAACGATTCTTGAACGTGTCGAAAACAGCCATCGGAAAATGCTTTGGTCATGGCAACGGGCACAGGAAAAACCCGCGCCGCCATTGCGCTGATTGATGTGCTTACGAGAGCCCGCCGGGTCAAACGGGTTGCCGACCCTTGGTTAATTGCAAAAGCAAAAACAGGAAAACTAACGATTGTTACAGAAGAAACTTCTGATCCGAAAAGCCGAAAGAAAATATTCATCCCCGATATCTGCAAAGAACACCACGTCCCATACATCAACACCATTGGTCTGATTCGTTCCCTTGGTGGGCGGTTCTAGCTCTCCAAAAAATTCGCTCTCATTCGCGCAATTGCCACTCGCTTCGCTCCTTGCTTGCGGACGCATACGTCCTCAGCCTCTGCCTTCGGCGGTCACGATCCTGAACATCCTGCGTGCCAAGCCATAGCCTTTGGCGACGGCTGGTGATCCGGTCAAAAAACAACATGCAGGGAATCATCGGCGGCCAGATTCCTGAAATCCCCGCCCTCGAACTGGACGATCCCAAACAACTCCCGCCCAAAACACTTGAGGAAATGAAATAGCGTCAGCGGGTGGTAAAATCTTTTTCCAATGCTTGCTTCTGTGTTTTTCTACGGGCCAACTTTTCCGAGGTTTGGAACCTGAACGCTTGTCGTTTGTCTACCAACAGGTACGATTAGATTTCCCTTCGGAGAAACAAGATGAAAGCAACAGAACACAAAAAACAACCTGAAGAAATAAAACTTCAACTAACAGAAGAATCCAAACGGGTTGAGTCGAGCTCCATGGAAGTACTCCACGAATTTGAATCACTTGAAGATAGGGATAAAGAACGTTGACAAAATGATGGGTGACAAAATTATTTTCAACAGCCGAAACAGGGGTTTCTCATAATTTTGTCACCCATCATTTTGTCGAATACTCTTCATGGTCCAGGCAAAGAAGCAACAAATTAGACTGAAATGAAAGAACCCACAAACCAACAACTTTTAGAGGTCTGCATCGAGGCGGCAAAGGTCGCCGGAACGCATGCACTGAATAATCTCCACCGCCGAGAGGAGATCATCGAAAGATTTGACCACGACGTCAAACTGGTGATGGATCAGGAGTGCCAGCGCATCGCAGAGGGCATCATTCATGGTCATTTCCCGGAACATGCCATTCTCGGCGAAGAAGGTGCGATTGAAAAAGAACACGCCTTTGAATGGATCATCGACCCGATCGACGGCACAGCAAACTACACGCGTGGGTTCCCCTATTGGTGCTGCTCCATCGCCGTTCAAAGAAAAAATATTGTAGGACAGGCTTCTCTGTATCCAGAGAGCCTGTGTCCGCCACACGCTCCCGAATACGGAAAGCGCGTCCTACAAACCGGAGAAAGCGTGG
>JAUXCB010000090.1 GCA_030619095.1 Verrucomicrobiota bacterium
CCCGAAGGCGACAACCCAACCGACCGCTCACCGCTGCGCGTCGCCGTCGTCGGTCGCCCCAACTCCGGCAAATCCTCCTATATCAATCGCCTGCTCAAAGGTGAACGCGTCATCGTCTCCGAAATCCCCGGCACCACGCGCGACAGCATCGAAATTCCTTTCACCATCGGCTCCGGCCCGCAAGCGCGGCACTATCAGCTGATTGATACCGCCGGATTCAACCGACGCAAGCGCAAAGGCAACGCCGTCGAGCACTACAGCAATATGCGGGCGGAAAAAAGCATCGAAGACGCGGACGTCGTCATCCTGCTCATGGATGCCACGGAAGGGCCGCTGCTTCAGGACAAAAAACTCGCCGCCAAAATCATGGACGCCAAAAAAGGGTGCATTTTGATGGTCAACAAGTGGGATCTGGCGGAAGACGTTCACGATGTAACGCAGACGCAATACGAACCCGCACTCCGCAAAGAAATGATGTTTTTAAACTTTGCGCCGCTCATCTTCGTGTCCGCCGAATCGGGCTACAACATCCGTAAAAGCATCGAAACCATCGACTACGTCGCCGGACAGATCCAAATGAAGCTCACCACCGGGGTGCTCAACCGCGTCATGCAGGATGCCATTCAGCGCAACCCGCCGCCCATCGTCAAAGGCCGGCCGCTCAAGGTCTACTACACCACACAATCCGGCGTGCAACCCATTCGCCTTAAGCTCTTTGTGAACAACACCCTGCGAGCAACCGCCACCTACAAGCGCTACCTCGTCAACCAGCTCCGCAAAGCCTTCGGCCTCGAAGGCGCACCCGTGGATCTCAAACTCGTCCCTCGCCCCCGCCCCGACCTCGCCAAAAAACTCGCCTCTCGCAGGTAAAAGGCTGTAACGCAAGCGTCCCGCTTGCTTGAGAAAAACAAGCGAAACGCTCCTGAAACGGAGCGACCCAATTTTTGGCCTCGAGGGTGCTCCGGTTGATTTAAAACCCCTCCCCCGCCCCAATCTCGGCAAAAAAAGACCCGAAAAGAAAAACCCACCCTCTTTATCCCCTCGCAGAGGCGCAAAGTTCGCGGAGAATCTCAGCCCGATCCAGAAACCCTCTGCGTTCTCTACGCCTTCGCGAGGAAGACTTTCTCTCTTTGCGGCTTTGCGCCTTGAGCGAGGAACGAGCGGGCGAGAAATTCTTTTTCCAAGGATTAGAAAAGTCTTACATTCGCGTTGATTTGTGCGATTCGTGATCCATCTTCCGTGATTTCAAGCGTGCATTTATCTGCCCAATAACAAATAACGAATATCCAATAACTAAAGCGAATCTAGCGCTTCGCTTTAAGCCACACGGAAAGGATGGAGATGTCCGCCGGGTTGACGCCAGAGATTCGGTAAGCCTGGCCGAGGGTTTCGGGCAGGATTTTCTTGAGCTTTTCGCGGGATTCAAAACGAAGCGCGGTGATGGCGTCGTAGTCGAATCCTTTCGGGATGCGTTGCTTTTCCAGAGTTTGAAAACTGGCAATACGTCCCTGCTCCCGCTTGATGTATCCCTCATATTTCACCGAGATCTCGACCTGCTCGATCACTTCGCCCGGCAGATCCAGATTTGCACCCGGCAGCATCCGGTAGCTTTCGCCCGGCCTGCGCAGCGTCTGCGCCAAAGACGCCCCGTTGTGAAAGGTTTTTTCCAGACGGACGATTTCTGCGTCAATCTGCTCTTTCAGTGCGGTGGTCTCAGCCAGATCCACCTCTGGAACGATTCCCAGCTCTTTGGCGCGATCAAACAGGCGGAAATTCACATTATCCTGCCGAAGCGTCAAACGGTGCTCGGCGCGCGAGGTAAACATGCGGTACGGCTCGTCGGTGCCTTTTGTGACCAGATCGTCGATCAAAACGCCGATATAGGCCTCTGTACGGTCTAAGATAAAGGGTTTTAACCCCAAAACACGCCCGACGGCGTTAACTCCGGCAATAAATCCCTGTCCGGCGGCTTCTTCGTAGCCGGTGGTTCCGTTGATTTGCCCCGCAAAAAAGAGATTTTCGACCTGCTTGGTCTCCAACGTGTGAAAAAGCTGCGTTGGAGGGGCATAATCATACTCAATCGCATATCCGGGGCGGATAAACTCCGCTTTTTCCAGTCCCGGGATCGAATGAATCATTTGTATCTGAATTTCCTCCGGGAGGCTGTTGGATGTCCCGTTGGGATAGATCCGCACGTTATTGCGACCCTCAGGCTCAACAAAGACGTGGTGGGAGGTTCTCTGAGGGAATTTGACGATTTTATCCTCGATGGACGGGCAGTAGCGGACGCCGGTTCCCTCGATCAAACCGCTGTATAACGAGCTTTTTTGCAAGTTATCGGCGATAATCTGATGTGTTTTCTCATTCGTATGGGTCAAATAGCATGGAATCTGCGGCATTTTGGCCGAAAGCAGCATGTTCCGGTCAAACTCAAGAACTCCCCTGGAAAACAGGTCTAATGCCCAGTTGTTCCACGTGGAACAACGGCTTTCCAGCTCCGGCTTCGTCCCCATGGGATTTGAAGAGGAGGACTCCGGTGTTTTTTCGAGACTGTTCCACGTGGAACAACTTTCAGGAGTCAGGTGTCGAGAGTCAGGAATCAGCAACTCCGGCTCAACGAATCCCCGCAGAGCCGTTTCACCATCGCCCGCCGAATCCTGATCTCTGACCCCTGATCTCTGACCTCTGGCCATTTTTCTCGCCTTCCGCGAGAAAAATGGAGGCGGTTCATCGCCGGGCTGAATCTGCATTTTGGAAACGTCGATGCTGTCTTTGTGGATTCTGGGCGGCGTGCCGGTTTTCATGCGTCCCAGCTCAACCCCGTGTTTCTCCAGCGACGTTGAAATGTCATCGGCAGACTTTTCACCCCAGCGTCCTTCGTGAATCACTTTCTGACCGATCATGACCCGGCCGCGCATAAAGGTGCCGGCGGTTACGACGACGGTCTTGCCTGCAAGTTTTTCGCCGGCGGCCAGGACGACTCCGCGCAGCGCGCCGTTTTCGGTCCATATCCCGGTGGCCTCCGCCTCGAGGATTTCGAGGTTTTTCTGCTGCGCTAAAACGGCCTGAAGACGGGCGGGGTAGAGGGCCTTATCGCACTGAGCCCGGTGCGCCTGCACGGCGGGTCCCTTGCGCGTATTGATGGTTCGAAGCTGGATCGCAGTAAAGTCCGTATTGCGAGCCTGCTCTCCTCCCAATGCGTCTAACTCACAGGTAATGTGAGACTTAGCAATTCCGCCAATCGACGGATTGCATGACATTCTTCCAATGTAAGACTTGTCTATGCTTATAAGGATCGTGCTCGCGCCGAGCCGTGCAGAGGCCAGCGCAGCCTCGCATCCGGCGTGGCCTCCGCCGACCACAATCACATCATATTTCTGTTTCATCTGCATTTATTTTTAGCCGCGAAAGAGCGCAGAGATCCCTAAGAAAGGGCCTATTTCCCAATGCCAGGAAAATTGCGCTCTCTGCGGCCTTTTGCGGCGGCTCCTTGTTTCCAATGCCTGGAAAAATAAGCAAGCTGGAGCGGAGTTGCTTTCCAGTGTTTGGAAACTTTTTGACAGGATAACAGGATCTGCAGGATTTTAAACAGAAACGTTCTTTTCTCCACCAATTCGCAGAGTTCTGTTATTCTTCCGGAATGAAAAATGTTTTTGACCAAATACCTGAAAGTGCACCGGAAGAGCTTTTTACGGAGTTGTTCATGGCGGAAGGGTTGCGGATTGAGCGCATCGTCTCGTATGGGCAATGTTCGCCGGAAGGATTCTGGTACGATCAGGATGAAAATGAATGGGTTTTACTTTTAGATGGATCCGCCACGCTGAGTTTTGAAGAGGGCGATCCGGTCGATCTAAAACCCGGCGATCATTTGAATATCCCCGCTGGAACGCGGCATCGGGTCGAAAAAACCGAACAAAACGGTCGAACTGTCTGGTTAGCTGTTTTTTATAGTGAACCGCGAATAGACGCGAATGAGCGCGAATAAGGGCTTGAAAACATCCCCGGAATCTCATGGGCGTATATTCGAGGTTTGAATATAAATTTTGGGTGTTTTGGCGGAAAACTGGCAACAAACGATGAGTTTTGATGAAAAAAGAGGGAAAAACGATCAAAACAGATGAGCGGCATGAGACGCCGGCGGAGCAGATTGCCAATGCGATTACACATGGGGTGGGGTTCGGGATGAGCGTGACTTGTCTGGTCCTGCTGGTCGTTTTTGCCAGCCTTCGGCACGGGGCGCGGGAGATTGTCAGCTGTTCGATCTATGGCGCGACACTGGTGATTCTTTATCTGTCCTCGACGCTCTATCACAGCATTCACACGCCACGGATTCGCAGAGTGTTAAACATCATCGACCATGCGGCGATTTATCTGCTGATTGCCGGAACCTACACGCCGTATCTTCTGGTGCCGCTACGCGGGGCGCTCGGCTGGTCGCTGTTTGGCATCGTTTGGGGAATCGCCGCCATCGGCATCGTCTTCCAGACTCTGTTCATTGGCCGATTTAAGCGTCTGTCCACGCTCAGTTATGTGGCGATGGGCTGGCTGGTGATTACAGCCCTTGTTCCGCTGATGAAGGTTTTGCCGCTGATGGCTATTCTATGGCTGGCAATCGGCGGACTCTGCTACACGCTGGGCGTTATCTTTTATGCCTGGCAGAGACTCAAATTCGCCCATGCGCTATGGCACCTGTTTGTTCTTGCAGGAAGTATATGTCACTTTTTCGGCGTGTTTTTTTATGTGGCAATTTGACCTGTTTTTATGAAAAACAGCCGCATATTTTGCGAAAAGTATCATTATTTTCGAAAAAACGACCCGTTTTTGTAAATATTCGGGCTGATTGTCCCTTACGTTTAAAAGTGTGGGGTCATGTTTTATATAAAACACTCTATACAAATGTTTTACAGATATAGAGCGATGATAAAATCTGCGCTTTTTGGAAACTGGAATTATGGGATTGTTTGCGCCGAGCCTAAGCCATTTCTTCGGTTTGCGACTTCATCTTCAATTCCACGTCGTGCTCATAGAGAGCCTGAAAGATTTCATTGAGGTCGCCTTCCATGACTCGATCCAGCTTGTAGAGCGTCAGATTGATGCGATGGTCGGTTAGACGGTTCTGGGGATAGTTGTAGGTTCGGATTTTTTCGGAGCGATCTCCGGAGCCGACCTGTGAGCGGCGAGCCTCGGCCTGCTCTGCCTCCTGCGCCTGTTGCTGTTCCTCATAAATCCGTGCGCGAAGCACGCGCATGGCGGCCGCCTTGTTTTTATGTTGTGAGCGCTCGTCCTGACATTGCACCACCGTTCCAGTCGGGAGATGGGTGATTCGAATGGCGGAGTCTGTGGTGTTAACGTGCTGTCCGCCCGCGCCCTGGGCGCGGTAGGTATCGATTTTTAGGTCTTCGTTTTTGATCTCGATATCCACCGCCTCAACCTCCGCCAGCACGGCGACGGTGGCGGCCGAGGTGTGAACCCGGCCCTGCGTTTCGGTTTCAGGGACGCGCTGAACACGGTGGGTTCCGCTTTCATACTTCAGTTTTTTGTAGACGTCTTCGCCCTCAACCGAGAAAACAACCTCCTTATAACCGCCTGCTTCGGAAAAGTTTACATCCATAACAGAAATTTTAAGGCCGCTGTCTTCCGCATAGCGGCTGTACATGCGGTACAGGTCGCCGGCAAAAATGGCGGCCTCATCGCCACCGGTTCCGGCGCGGATTTCCATGATCACGTTTTTGCTGTCCGCTGGGTCCGCCGGGATCAGGGCGATCATGATGGCTTTTTCGGCGGCGGGCAGTTTTTCAGTAGCCTCCGCCAACTCCATCTCCGCCATTTCCTTCAGTTCGGCATCCGTATCGCTATCCGCCAGTAGCTCTCTGCTTTCCGTGATGGTATCCTGCAGAGTCAAAAAGGTCTTCGCATGTGCGGCGATCTCTTTTTGATGATTATAATCCTGCATCAGACCCCGCATTTTATTGGGATCTGCGGCCACGCCCGGCTGCGACATCTCCGTTTCGAGTTCGGAGGTGCGGGCTCGGAGGCTGTCTAGATAGGCACGGTCGATCATAGCGGGACACAAAAAGGCCGGACCTCGAATCGAAGTCCGGCCATCCAAACGGATTTATTTTTTACCGTACCGTTTGTTGAAGCGGTCGACGCGACCTTCTGTATCAACAAATTTAGCGGTTCCGGTAAAAAACGGATGGCAGGAGGAGCAGAGATTGACGTGCATTTTCTCAACGGTCGAACGGGTCTTCACCACGTTACCGCAAGCGCATGTAATTTCAGCATCAGTGTACTCAGGATGGATTTCTTTTTTCATTTTTCTACAGTCCTTGCTTAAAAGAGCGAGCCTTTTAATCATAACCGCCCCTTTGGCGCAAGCCCTTTTTACGGGATTCGGGATTCGGGATTTGCGATTCGGGATTCGAAACGCAGGGTTTTCCCAATGGGTAAC
>JAUXCB010000121.1 GCA_030619095.1 Verrucomicrobiota bacterium
GCGTTGCTGTAATGAGGGTTGCTGTTGCCAGTGTCTGGTGAATTCGCGGCTAAAATGACTAATGCGAAGACAACCTGTTTTTTCATGGCAGAATCCTTTCTCCGGTCAGCATTTCGATTTCGGCGATCCGGATTTCGCGGTCGGCCCGCGCCCGGTCGGTGGCCAGCTGAAATTCCAGCAACATCCGTTCGGTATCAATGAGAGAGGTGAAGCTGACGCGCCCGGTTTCAAAACTTTCACGGGTCACTTCAAGCGACTGCTCCGCTTTCGGGACGAGGGCCGCGCCGTACAGGGTGATTTTCCGCTCCGCATCCCTGAATTTGAAGAGAGCCATTTGCAGGTCGGCCCGCAGGCGGTTCTCCGTTTCGTCGCGCAACTCTTCCGCTGCCGCATGTCGGTAGGCCGCTTCCTGTTCGCCCGCTTTCAGCTTGCCGAACCAGATCGGCAGATTGACGGATACGGATGCGATAAACGGATCTTTGCCGCTGTCCGATGCGCCGGGCATGAGTGTCTCGTCGGTTTGGATATAGGTCAGCCCGAGCGTCAGATCGGGAATTCGGGCTTTGCGCGCCAGTTTTGCGCCGGCATTTTCTTTGCGGGTCATCGCCGCCAGCCGTTTCAGTTCCGGGTTGGACGTGCTCAGCCATCGCTGAGTCTCTTCATCGGTGAATCCGGTCGGCGTCATTTCAAACGGTTGCGGCCACGGAAGCACGGTGTCTGACGGACGGTTGAGCGCGGAGCTCAGTTTCGCAGAAAGCGGGATCCGCAGTGCTTCGAGGGCGAGCAGTTTGTCCTCCAGCTTGCCCAGCTCCACCTGCGCCTGTATCGCCGCGCTTTGCGATGCACCGGCTTTAAGGCGGGTGCGGGCAACCTCTTCGATGTTTTGCAGGAGAATCAGGTGCTGGCGGGTGATATCAATGGATCGGGACAGATACACGTATTCAAAGAAAGCGGATTTCACGCGGTGAAACAGCCGCAGTTTTTCCTGTTCGTAGTGCTGCCGTTCCGCTTCCGCCGCCTCCATGGCCGCATCGCCGCGCAACTTGAGTTTTCCAAACCATGGAAACATTTGGGCGATGCCGAACTTCTGGCGCTGCGGGCCGACGCGGGTTTCCACCTCTTCAATAAAATAGGAATAGGTAAAGCGCGGATCGGGCAGGGCTTTCACCTGAGGGATCTTTTCCAGTGCGGCCTTCCATTGATTGAACGAGGCTTTGAGCCCCGGGTTGTTCAGCGCGGCCTCCGCGAGGTAGTCGTGCAGTTCATCTGCCTGTATTGCGGCGGGGATGAGGAGGAAGAGAGCTGCGGAGAGCAGGCGACATTTTGTATTCATACAATACGCTCCATATTTAGGATGGATGGCCCGGGCGGGTTGCGCCCGGGCGCTGGCACAATCCTATTCATCAATGGGGATGATGTCCACGTCCCATAGTGAAATGTTAGTCCTTGGTTGCGGGTTCTTTTTCAAGCTCGACGCCTTTGGCTTTCAACTGCTTGATGTATTTTTGTGGATCAGCTTTCACCGCTCCGATGCATCCGCCGCAGCAGACGTAGATGCGGTGTCCGTCTACATCGGCGTATAGGGACTTGTTGATTTTTCCGCCCATCACCGGGCAGGACGTCTGCGGTGCCGCAAACGCAAGCGCCGCCATTCCCAGCAGCAGTGTAATCATCATTTTCTTTTTCATGGCTTTCCTTTTGTTCCGGGCGACCACAAGGGTGCGCCCTTACATCACTTCATTACTCCCATACTCCAATACCCCCACACCTCTCTCTTAATACTTCTTCATGACGCAGAGGAGTTCCTCCATTTTTTCATCGGCGTTTTTTTGAGAGCCGGATGCGAAGGCATCGTGAACACAGTGATGCATGTGCTTTTCCAGAATTTTCATTTCGACGGATCGCAGGGCGGAGCGGGCGGCCTGAATCTGTGTCACGATGTCGATGCAGTATTTTTCCTCTTCGACCATCCGTTTGACGCCTTGCACCTGTCCGGCAATCCGTGAAAGACGGTTTAGGGTTTCCTTGTGAGTCGTGACCTGTTGGTTCCTTTTCATACCTGTTGTATATACCCCGCAGGGGTATAAGGCAAGAAAAAAGATCGGAATACTCGGGTATTCGGGGCAAGGTGCGCAAAAGGGCGGAAAACAGGGTTTCCCGAACATTGGAAAACCCGAGTCGGAATTTTCCAGGCTTTGGAAAACTATTTTTTCACGGGGAGGAATTCGACGCAGGTGGCGGCAGGCACTTTGATTTCGCTGCCAGTGAATTCGAGTTGCCCGGTTTCGCGGTCGATCCGGAAGACGACGACGTTGTCGGTGTGTGCGTTGGCGGCGATCAGGAAGGTCCCGCTCGGGTCGATAGGGGATGCTTTCGCCGTCAAATTTCGCGGGGAGGGTCGACAGCGTTTGAAGCTCGGCGAGGCTTCCGTCTTCCGCGTTGTACGCATAGGCCACGACGGTATTGCCGAGTTCCAAAATAGACCCGGCAGGTGTCGGGCATTGGCGCGGCGTTTGTGAACGGGGCGGAGGTAAACATGGTGGCGCAGGAGGTTGCTGTTTTCATCCCGAGAGGTTGTCAGGGCTGGTTGTTGGGGAGAAGAACGATTGCCGGGGGCATGCCTATTTCTTTGCGGACAGGAGAAGCATTGCGGGGGCGCCGAGGTGGCGCAGGGGTTTTTCGCCCCGGCAGGTTTCGATCTGGATTTCGCGGAAGCCGGTTTTTCGAATCAGATCGGTGAGCATCTGTTCGGTGTAGAAGCGGAGATACGGCTGGTCCGGGGAAAAATGCCGATCCCATCCGGACAGTGCGATCAGCAGGTTCTTAAAGAATCCGTGGTAAGGCACGGTAATCAGCAGCCGTCCGCCGGGTTTGAGCACGCGGTGGAATTCATGCAGGGCAAAGACGGGTTGGATCAACTGCGCGAGAGCGTCGGAGCACCAGATTGCATCGAAGGTTTTTGGTTCGGCGGCGATGCTCTTTCCGGGATCCTGCACGAAAAAGCTGATGGAGGGGTGTGCCTGACAGTTGGCGCCGATTTGCGCGGAGGATGGATCGCAGGCGCGGAGAAGATCGGCCCGGTGTGCGAGGTGCGGGGTGTAGTCGGCCGCGTCGCATCCAAATTCCAGGATGCTTCCCCATGATTCTTCCGCCGGCAGCTCCCGCTCCATCCAGTTCAGGATATTTTTGTATCCCTCCGGAAGGTTCGGACCCAGTCTTCGGATTTTCCAGCTCACTTCGCGATAGTCAGGATGATTGATCATGTGCGCAGTTTACCTCTTTTCCCGTGGATGTGAAGACTTTCGACCATTTACCGCAAGGGTTTGAAAAGTCGCATTCTGGTTTTCCAATAGGAGGGGGAACGGGCTATATTTCTCGGCATGAAGTCAATGGAAGAACAGATTCAGGATTTGAAGCGGCAGCGCGGGGCGATTATCCTCGCGCATAACTATCAGATCGACGAGGTGCAGGCGATCGCCGATTTTACGGGCGACTCGCTGGAGCTGAGCCGCCGCGCCGCACAGCTTTCTGAAGAGGTGGTCGTTTTTTGCGGCGTTCACTTTATGGCCGAAACCGCAGCCATTCTTGCGCCGGAGAAGACCATCCTCATTCCCGATCCGAATGCGGGCTGCCCGATGGCCGATATGGTGACTGCCGAACAGTTGCGCGCGCTCAAGGCGAAGCATCCGGACGCGAAGGTGGTCTGCTACGTGAACAGCTCGGCCGAGGTAAAGGCGGAGAGCGATATCTGCTGCACGTCGTCGAACGCCATCAAGGTGTGCGAGTCGCTCGGGGATGTGGAAATTGTTTTTGTGCCCGACCGCAACCTCGGCGCGTTTGTTGCCGAAAAGCTGGGGAAAGAGTTTATTCTCTATAACGGGTTTTGCCCGACTCACGAGCGCATTCGCGATGTCGATGTGCTGGCGATGAAGGAAAAGCATCCGGGCGTGCAGCTGCTGGCCCATCCGGAGTGCAACAAGCCGGTGCGAGACCTGGCCGATCAGCTTCTTTCGACCGGGCAGATGTGCCATTACGCGAAGGCGTCGGAAGAGAAGGAGTTCCTGATCGCCACCGAGCTGGGGATTAACTACCGCCTGCGCACGGAAAACCCCGGCAAAAAATTCCATCCGGTCAATCCGGACCGGGCGGTCTGTCCGAATATGAAGAAGATTACAGTCGAGAAAATTCTCTGGTCGCTTCAGGACATGAAAGAGCGGGTGACGGTTCCGGCCGACATTGCAACCCGCGCCGTCGGCTGCATCCAGCGAATGCTGGATATTTGAAGAAATGGAACAATGGAATATCGGATGGGTGGAGTATTGGAAGAGGGGAAAATAGAAAACATGAGTTGTTGACTCGGCTATATAAATTCTTCAGCCTTCCATTTTCCCAACATTCCAGTATTCCAACTCTCCAAGGAGGTTCCCATGTGGGACTATACAGACAAGGTAAATGAACATTTTCGCCACCCGCACAACGTCGGGAAGATTGAACAACCGGACGGCATGGGCGAGGTCGGGTCGCTGGCGTGCGGCGATGCGCTCAAGCTGATGTTTAAACTCGATGGCGAGGGCCGGATTTCGGAGGCCAGGTTTTTGACCTTCGGCTGCGCCAGCGCGATTGCATCCTCCTCGGCGCTGACCGATATGATCCTCGGCAAAACGCTCGAAGAGGCGGAGCTGATCACCAACAAGGATATCGCGGACTATCTCGGCGGGCTTCCGAAGCAGAAAGTCCACTGTTCCGTGATGGGCCGCGAGGCACTCGAGGCGGCGATTTACAACTGCCGCACCGGCCAAAAGTGGGACAAGGAGCTCGACGGCGAAGTGGTTTGCCACTGCTTTGGTGTGACGGACAAAGAGTTGGAGCGGGTTGTCCGCGACAACAACGTCAAGACGCTCGAAGAGCTCACCAACGACTGCAAGGCGGGCGGTGGTTGCGGCAACTGCCTGCCGGATCTTCAGGTGATTATCGACCGCGTGCATAACGAGCAGGCCGCGGTCGCCGGCGAGCCGGATGCACAGCCGATGACCAATTTGCAGAAAATCCACCTGATTGAAGATGTGATCGACCGCGAAATCCGCCCGGCGCTCCGTCAGGACGGCGGCGACCTCGAGCTGGTCGATGTGGACGGCAGCACGGTGAAGGTCCGCTTCCGCGGCGCCTGCTCAGGCTGCGTTGTTTCCGCCATTACGCTGAAAGACGTCGTTGAGGCGCGCCTGAAAGAAAATGTCTCCGAAGAGATTGTTGTTGAGGAGGTTAAGTAGAGATCTCTACCACGGAATACACTGAACACTTAGCGCGGCAGAGCCGCAACCAAATGTCGAATATTGAATAAAGAATGTTGAACATCGAAGGAGGAGTAGATCACGCTGAAAGCGAAGCGATAAATAATTTTCGATAGA
>JAUXCB010000040.1 GCA_030619095.1 Verrucomicrobiota bacterium
ATCGGTATCGAAATCACCGATTCACCCTACGTGGTGGTGAACATGCACATCATGACCCGCGTTACCCCGAAGGTGTATGAAGAGCTGGGCGATGAAGGCGACTTTATCCCTTGTCTGCACTCCGTTGGATCACCGCTCGAACCCGGCCAAAAAGATGTTCGCTGGCCTTGCGCTCCGATCGAAGAAAAATATATTGCCCATTTCCCGGAAGAAAACCTGATTTGGTCCTACGGTTCCGGATACGGTGGAAACGCGCTGCTCGGTAAAAAATGTCTCGCCCTGCGTATTGCTTCCGCCATGGCCGGTCGCGAAGGCTGGATGGCCGAGCACATGCTCATCCTGCGTTTCACCAGCCCGGAAGGTAAACAGTTCCACATCGCGGCAGCCTTCCCGTCCGCTTGCGGCAAAACCAACCTGGCCATGCTTCAGTCTACCGTTCCGGGCTGGAAAGTGGAAACCGTCGGCGACGATATCGCCTGGATGAAGCCGGGCGACGACGGACGCCTCTACGCGATCAATCCGGAAGCCGGATTCTTCGGTGTGGCACCGGGCACGGCGGAATACTCCAACCCGATGGCTCTCGCCAGCTGCCGTAAAGACGCCATCTTCACCAACGTGGTGGTCACCGACGACGGCGATGTATGGTGGGAAGACATGGGCGTGGAGTGCACCGGTGGAACCGACTGGAAAAACAATCCGTGGAAACCGGGCATGAAAGATGCCGACGGCAACGAAATCAAGGGTGCTCACCCGAACAGCCGCTTCACAGCGCGCGCGGCTCTCTGTCCGGTGCTCTGCCCCGACTGGGAAGACCCGGCCGGTGTTCCGATCGATATCTTCGTATTCGGCGGTAAGCGTACCTCTGTCATGCCGCTCGTACACGAAGCATTCGACTTCGAGCAGGGCGTCTACATGGGGGCAACCGCCTCTTCCGAGCCGACGGCTGCGGCCCTCGACCTGGGTAATGTACACCTGCGTTTCGACCCCTTCGCCATGACTCCGTTCATCGGCTACCATGCCGGCGACTACATGCAGCACTGGTTCGACATGGGCGAGACGCTCGGCGACAAAGCCCCGCGCTGCTTCTACGTCAACTGGTTCCGCAAAACAGACGACGGCAAATGGCTGTGGCCCGGCTTCGGCGAAAACTCCCGCGTCCTTAAATGGATGTGCGACCGTGTTGAAGGCAAAGTTGAAGCTCGCGAAACTCCGATCGGCCTGATGCCGATCGACGGCGACATGACCCTCGACGGCCTGGATATTCCGGCTGAAGATTGGGCTGAGCTGATGAAGGTGGATACGACCGCATTCAAAGGCACGTTGGCTGATGCTAAGGAATACTTGGCAAAATTCGGCGACAAGCTGCCGGCTAAAATGACCGAACAGCTCGATGCGCTAGATGCTCGACTGAACGGCTGAGTTTCTAACTGAAGGAAGAAATTCTTCCACGTAGTGGAAACTAAAAAAGCGCTTCGCTTCGGCGGGGCGTTTTTTTTTAGTGCAGGGGTTCGATCCTTAGGCAGAGTTGCTGAAAATATCCCAAGAGGGGAGCCGCTTGCAAAACCTCCCGGTTTTGAGCGGCAGTTATCAGTTAGTTGTTATTGGTTATCAGTACAACAACATGCAGGGGAACAGGTTCCCCCTGATAACCAATAACCGACACCCATTAACTGGAACGGCAAACCCAGAGGTTTTGCAAGTTCCTCGGAGTGCTGTAGAGCTGAAAAGAACACCAAATAACAGGGGTGGCACCTCTTGGATAGACCTTTTAGCCGCTTTGACTCTAGTAGCCCGCCCCAAATATAGGTCCCTCCAGGGTGCATTGCGCGGGGTTGATTTTCATCTTTTCCTTCAACCCAGCCGGGATTTCACCCAGTTTGAAAATGGGAAGCACTGAGCGGACTCCGCCTTCGTACTTCTCTGTTGCGGCAACCGTGATCTGTTTATAGGTTTTTCCAGCCTGTTCAATTAATAAACTACAACTGAATTTGCCTCCAGGAATTTCACCGAGTAAAATTTCTATTGCAACCGGCTGTCCTTTTTTGAGCCGGATCCAGTCACCGTAAACCACCGATTGTGGGGTGTCAAAGTTCTGAAACTTCCCGGTTTCCGGAGCCCTGCTTTCCCAATCAGTGATTTTGCCCCTCCATGCTGACCAACTGGCATCCATTACAATTTTCCGATTAATACGGACGATCAAGACATCATCCCCTAGCCCGCAAAAGCGGTAGCGCCCGGTTTCCGGCGCGGTGATTTCGCCTTGGTAATGGATGACCCAATGTTTAGGCTCAACGATATCGCCCACCCCAAATGCATCCGGGGCCGCTTTGGCATCCATCACCGGGACGATCAAAGCCAACGTATGTTTTTTCTTCGGAGCCCGAAAGAATTCTTCAAGTATCTTAGGTTTCCACGACGATTCCATAAACGTTTTTAGAATATAACAATACCGCTTATCATTCATCGTAACCGGATCACCCGTTTCGGATTGCTTCAAATCATAAAAGACGCCGACTAATTCATTTCCGACAGAGGCATCGCCACCAAATAGCGTATCAAAACTTATGCCAAACCCGAGACTCCCCAGGCCGCCGCCACCCAAATTCCCGCCCGCGCCCTTAAGCCCTCCCATGGCTGGCATTTTAAAATCCATTGAGGTGGTGGTGGGTGCGGCCATGGTTTGCTTAAACTTCGGTTGCCGTATTTTTTTAACCTGGACTGGCATCTGAAGTTTTTTGATCTCCATTTTTGGACGACTGATCTGCTTGCCCTCGAAGCGCGGCTCCTCCCGTTGCAATACGCTCATCGCGACCCAGAATCCCGCCCCCAGGAAAAGTGCCACGTGCAGTGAAACCGTGATGATGAATGCCAGCGAACGACCGCGTACGACCCCTTTGGCTTTTAAAAAGTTTCTGATCGGCATAATTCAGCCTTACGTATTGAGATTAAACGATATATTTTTCACCTCAGCCCCCGCACAGGCACTCATCACTTCAACAATACGGTGATGAAGAACCGCCCGGTTCGGGGTAATGGTGATGACCAGCGGACTGCTCGAGGAGCTGGCCGCCTGACGAAGCTGAGCCAGCCGCGTAACCAATCTATTCAGCTCTCGGTCTGCACTTCTGTAAACCATCCCTTCAACCATCACATCGCCATTGGGCACGATTTCGATGATGACCTCAATCGGCAGGTCAATCGGGTTGCTTTGCGTCACCTTCGCCGGTAAAAGGAACGCGATATCCGCCTCCTTTTTCACCAACGCGGCCGTCAGCATAAAATAGGTCAACAACAAGAAGACCACATCAATCAAGGGGGCAATCTGCAACCCGACCTTTTCGTCTGCTAGAATTTTGCTTAGATTCATAACTCGTTTTGCCCGTTTGTTATTCCTCGAAGGTGGCGAAAATCAAATCCAGCACACCCACCGATGCGCAGGCTTTCATTAACCGTTGCGTTTTACGATAAGGCACTTCCCTATCGACCCGGAGAAAGATCCGAACATCCGGATCCATCTTCAGTTCGGCCGCAAGATGTATCTTGAGTTCGTCGAGGGTCGTGGGCTTCGGCCCAAGATACATCTGTTCAGTCCGATCAATCGACACCTGCACCCGGCCGGTGGGATCTTCCGACACCTTGGCCGCGGGTGCCGATGGCAGTTCCACAAGCGGTTTGTCCATATCGACCACGACCGATGCAACGATGAAAAAAATCAGCAGCAGGAACACCATATCAATCATCGATGACATATCGATGTCGACATCCTCATCTTCAACCGGCTTCATTTTCATTGGACTCTCCGTTCCATGGGACAATCGGCAGACTACGCGTTGTCTTCATTCTTTTTGCTGAACTCGCTCAAATCACGGAATGCCAGCGGCATTTTCCGTTTTTTGAGTGCATCGAACAGATACCCGATATTGCGCCCGAGGGTCGCCAGCGTCTTATTGAATCCTTTTTTGAAGTAGAAGTAGAAGAGCATGGCCGGAATGGCAACGATCAAGCCGGTCGCGGTCGTAATCATCGCCTCCCCGATATTGCCGGCAAGAAGTTCAGGTTTGCCCATGCCCTGGGTTCCCATCGTATGGAACGCCTTGATCATACCGGACACGGTACCTAAGAGCCCCACCATCGGGGCAATCGCACCGATAATCGAGAGATAGTCAATCGGTTTCATTAGATAGGCCACCTGCTCAACGCAGGCCTCTTCGACCGATTCTTTAACCGCGTCATAATCGAGTTCGTCATCCATGCAGCGCTCAAGGCCGGCTCCGTAGACCAACGTGAACATGGTCGGGTTTTCGCGGCAGTGCTCCAGTGCGGGAAGAACGTCCCCCTTGACCATCATGTCAAGAAATTCCGGCATCATCTCTTTATGAAGCAGCGTTTTTTCGCGCAGGGAAATCAGGTTTTGCACAATAAAGTAAATCATTGCAACCGAAAGCACTCCAAGCGGAATCATGGCCCAGCCTCCCTGACCGATCAGTTGGAGAATGGTGATTTTTTCCGGTGTCGCTGCCGCCGTTTCCGCGACATCCTGCGCCTGTGCGGCCCATGCGGTCAGCCAGGTTAACGAAAGGATCCAAGGGGTTGTCTTCTTCATTTTTCTTCTCCGTATTACTACTGTTTTGCCGCGAGAGCGGCCGCCTTTTTCTGTATATCTTCATCAGAATAAAAATCGCGAATATCCGCAAGCACCGCCTGAGCGGACTCGGGCAGATCTAATTCAAAATAGAGTTCAGCGCAAAGCAATTCGGCTTTGGGCATCCAGTCGGCATTGTGGCTGTGCCGTGCAACCAACCCGGTGATGGTGCGAATGGCCTCGAGCGGACGAGCTTCGTGTTGCAATAGACGAGCCTGAATATAAAATCGAACGGCAGAGTTTTCAGGGTAGAGTGTCGCCGCTTCGTCTGTTTCCATAAAGGCGGTCATTCCAGCGTAGTTTCCTTGATCCATTTGAGCTAGGCGGGTGTAAAATTCCGCCGATTCGTGGAGCGGACTATCCGGCATCCGCATCAAGGTCTCAGCCAACCCAATCGTCCGGGTGTACTCATCGACCCAGTATGAAGCGATCATCCAGCGTGTGAATTCATCTGTCAGATTGGAGGGCAACCCGAAATAGGGCAGGAACTTCGGCAGGATCTGGTTGTAGGTATCGCTGACCTCGCGATAGGCTCCTTGATCGAATTGTCGCTTTAGTGCGGTCGTATCTTCATCGATTTTAAAGGTGATGCGGGTTATCTGGCTGTCGGCAATCCGTCCGGCAGAGGGAGCCCTTTTGCTGCGGAAGGTGACAAAGCCGGGGGTTCGCTTCTCAAGCGTGCCGGACAGCGTGTTATAACCGGATATCTTAATTCGGGCTTCAAGAGGTTCTGCTGTCGCGCCGCCGGCGAGGCCGAACAATAGCAAATTGATTAGCAGTCGTTTCATTACGGTTTTATCTCCAGTGAGACCTTCTCCAGACGGTTGGTCTGTCCGGCCAGCAATTCAACAGTTTCTTCCGGCCCAAGAACTTTTTTAGCAATCGCTGCCTGCGGCAGGTCGCGCACGTACCCATCGAGTAGCATGGCGCGGTACGTATTACGTGCAGCAGACGCCCGTTTGAGCTTATAGAGGCACTCTGCACTTTTCAGATAAGCATCTGCCGCCCAGCGGCCCTCATTGTAAAAGTTATACAGCAGGTAGGTTCGCTGATAAAAAGCAAAGGCTTTTTCATAGTCATCCTGAGCGAACCAGGCATCTGCCATAAGCAACATGGATTCGCCATATAATGACCCGCGCCACTGGGGCACATTAAAGACCTTATTAAGGCTCTTTGCCGCCTGTGCATATTTCCCGAGCATCATCTCGCTCCGCCCCGTGAGGAGTTGTGCCCAGCCCAGATCCTGCACGAAGCCAAACAGTTCCAATGCCTTTGTCGCCAGGTCCATGGCTTGTTTATACTCTTTTTGCTGGAAAAGATCCTCACTACGCAGATGGTAAGCATTATTGATATAAGAGGAGTCACTATAGTGTTCGACAAAAAAGTCAAACAGTTCTTCCGAACGCGAGAAATCCCGTTGATCCAATGCAGCAGAGCACATGAGCCCCAGCGCAGAGGGGGGGATGGCCTCAATGGATTGATCCTGAGCAAGCAGTTTTCGCCCGAGATCGGCCTGCGTGCCATCCAATTCGGCCAACAGAACCCCGAGACGCAACCGAAGTGTCAGGTCGTTGGCGTCCGTATAAGCCTCTCGCAGGTTGTCAAGTGCCCTTTTTTGCTGATCCTCATTGAGCCGGGTATTAATGATTGCGCCCAAACTGAACAGGATATCCGCAACCCCCTGCTGGGCGGGATCGGCACCGTAACGAACGATGGCATCGAGGCAGGCTTGCACCGCTTCATCGGCTTCGCCAAGTTGGAACTGCGCCTTGCTTTTTAGGAAAACCGTCTGTGCAAAATCAGCTTTCTCCTTGAACAAGGTTTCATAGTGTTCAACTTCAACGATGATTTGCCGGTATTTTTCGACCGACGCATCATATTCCTCGGCATCACGATGAGTCGAAGCCTCGAGCTCCAACGTGCTGGCACTCTGGGAAAGAGCATAGGTGGCGGATAATATAACCTGATCGACGGCAGAGGCATTCGGCATCTGCACGTAGAGTTTACCGGCCAGATCAATGGCCCGCCGGTAATCGGCCAGTGCCTCATCCAGTATTCCGTCCGCACCCAGCAAATCGCCTCGCATGGCCAAGGCTTCAGACAATAGGGCATTGTTGGGGTAGGATTGAATGAAGAGATCGAAGTATGCCTTGGCTCCTTCATAGTCCTCCAACCCAAAGTTACAAACAGCCGCACGGAAAAGTGCCGTTGACGCAAGGCGGGCATGGGGATATTCGCGACGGAACCGAACGAAGCGATCGTGCGCATCCTGATAGTCCTGCTGCATCAGGGAGCACATCGCTCTCCAGTAGCGAGCGCTGATGGCGGTCTGTGAATCAGGTGAAAGTTTGATGACTCTATCAAAGGACGTTGCGGCTAACTGATACTTTCCTCGTTCAAGCTGAGCGAAGCAGGCAATATAGTGGATCTCAGTCTCCTGAGCGCGCACATTGGCATCCTCCGGAGAATCCCAGCCATCGACAAAGCCAAATACATCCCACATTTTATCGATATCTTTTCGTTCATGATGATATCGCATCAGATACAGGGTAACGAGACGCGGGTAGAGTCCGGTGCGATTGTTCTCAAGATAGTCTTGGCCCAGAGCCAGCGCCTCCTCATCCTGCTCAAGGTCATCAAGCAACAACAACATCTCGAAAAGTGAGGCACCCCCTTGCCACTCTTTCGGATAGTGCTGCCAGACGTGATCAAATACAGCAACCGCTTCCCAAAACCGCTTCTGCTCGACATAAATCTGTGCGATACGATAGGCAATATGAACATCGTATTCGGGAATCTCGCGCAATGAATCGAGCTTCTGCTTCAGTTCATCGATTTGATCGCTAAGCTTATCGTCTGTCTTGCCTGTCCGCTGATTTTCCAGCTGAGCCATCTTCTTCTCCAGCCGAGCCATCTGTGTTTTTTGCCACTCGACCAGGTCGGATTTGGGAACGACCATCCGGTAGACGGCCATTGCTTTTCGGAAGCTATTGTCATCAAACAGATCATCGCCCATGCGAAGGAGGAAAAGATTCATATGGATGTCGTAGTGGGCATCGCCTCGGGACATATCCGACAGACCCGAAAGGATGGTATCCCCTTGTCCGGTTTCAAAAAGGCTTCGCACCCGCATTAAGCGAAGAGAAGCCACCATGTCGGGGTCATCGGCCCGCTTAAGAAGCAGGGGGATTAACTCCAGTGCGGCGGCGTATTCTTCCAAATTATAATGTGCCTGAACCAGAAAGAGTTCCGCATGCTCTCTGTCAACAAGCTTCTTTCCCGGCTCGCTAAGTAAATCTTGAGCCGACTTTTTCAAGGCCGCCCAGTCTTCTTGTATAAATGCAACCTGACAGAGGATGTTGATCCCGGCCACACGGTCCTGACACGGCGTCAGGGAAAGATATGCCTGAGCGTATTCTTTAGCATCAGCCCATCGCTCCAGCTGAGCATAGGTTAGACTGAGTTGCAGACGAACCTTTTGAATGCTTTTTAAAGCGGCTTTGTCTTTGAACGTGGATGCCCGGCTAATAATTTCCTCAAGAAAAGAAATGGTCTTCTGCGGGTCACCTTCCTGAATCGATCCGTTGGCGGCGGCAACCAACTCACCCAGAGTCATCTGATCCACCTCTTGCGCAAACACCCCCTGCATCAGAAGCACTAAAAACGAAAAAATAACGGCTGTTTTCTTTGACATATATCTGAGGCTTTCAAAAAGATCACTGATATCAGAAAGCAGAAGTAGACAATAAACAAATATAATGAGCAACACTTCTGTTTATAAATCGTTCAATTTTCCCCGAGAGCGGGTTCTCCTGAGCGTTGAACCGGGCGGCGAAGGTGGCTGACCTGCCTTCCCGTCGAGATGGTGTTTTCGATAGATTAAGGTTGGGCGGAACAGATTTGAATTGCTACTGTTTCACTTCTGTTTCGGTGTGGTGAGTGAAGTCATAAAAGGAATCAGCGATTTAAATGATAGGTGTTTCAAAGCTGTATTGCGGGACGGTGGAGCCGTCGGATGCGCTGCGCTACGGGCGGCACTCCGGCACGTTGCCGAGCCATTTGCTTCAGTTTTCAAAAGACAAAAAGCCGGTGGTGGTCTGGAACTGCACGAAGGCGTGCAACTTGCGCTGTATTCATTGCTACGCTCATTCCGGTGGCGGGTGTGCGCCGGATGAGATGTCGTTCGATGAAGGCAAGGCACTGATCGACGATCTTGCCGAGTTCGGGTCGCCTGTGATTTTGTTTTCCGGAGGCGAGCCGCTCTGCCGGAAGGACATGCCCGATCTCGCCGAATACGCTGTATCCAAAGGGTTGCGCGCGGTCATTTCAACCAACGGCACGCTGATTAACGACGAAGTTGCACGGCGGCTCAAAGCGATCGGCCTTTCGTATGTCGGGGTCAGCCTCGACGGCTTGCAGGAAACGAATGATAAATTTCGCGGCGTCGACGGC
>JAUXCB010000177.1 GCA_030619095.1 Verrucomicrobiota bacterium
AACGGTTGTAGCAGAAACTGTCATGCTGGGCCGCCAAGCGTTTGAAACGCTTGGCGGGGTCGAGGTGATTCCCGACCGCCAGATCGGCCCGAAACATCTCAAGGATGCCGATGCACTGATCATCCGCTCCAAAACCAACGTGACCGCTGACCTGCTCGAAGGCTCGCCCGTCCGTTTCGTCGGAACCGCCACGGCCGGCTTCGAGCACATTGACTTCCAAGCATTGGAAAAACGCGGCATCGGCTGGGCCGCCGCCCCCGGATGCAACGCCGACAGCGTCGCCGACTACATCATGACCGCCCTGCTTTTTCTCCATACCTCTAGAGGTATGAAACTGGAGGGGCGGACGCTTGGGATTATCGGGGTCGGGCAGGTCGGGCACCGCGTCGCGAAGCGTGCGGAAGCACTCGGCCTTCGGGTTCTGCTCAACGACCCCCCCCGCGCTGCGCGCGAAGGCAACAAACTATTCCGTTCATTGGAAACCCTGCTGGCGGAATCCGATATCGTGACCCTGCACGTGCCGCTGATTTCAGAAGAACCGTGGCCGACACACACCATGGCCGATGGCCGGTTTTTTGAAAAAATGAAACCCGGGGCGGTCTTCATCAATGCCGCACGCGGCAAGGTGCTCGACGCCGACGCCCTGCTCCATGCCAAAGAAAACGGGGTCGTCTCCCTCGCCATACTCGATGTCTGGGATCCCGAACCGAACCTCCGGGCGGACGTGCTGGCCGCCGCCGATATCGGCACGCCTCACATCGCCGGCCACTCGCTGGAAGGAAAACTAAATGGAACCATTCAGGTCTATCGCGCAGCCTCTCATTTTTTTGGAACCGAAGCGACGTGGGATCCAGCCCCTCTGCTGCCCGCAATCGAAGTGCCGGAACGGGAACTCGATCCGCGCGGCAAAACGGATACTCAAGTTTTGGCCGAAGCCGTTGCTGCGGTTTATGACATCCGTGCGGATCAGCTCTCAGAAAAAGATATCCCGCGATTTGATAAATTGCGCGCAGGCTATCGCATTCGCAGGGAATTTAAAAATACATCCGTCCGGCTGACGGAAACTCGTCCCGGTCTAATCGGAAAACTTTTAGTGGCGGGGTTCAGTCCTGCTTAAAGAACTCTAATACGTGAATAGATCACTCTGTGCATACTTTTTGCCTGTGACAACAAGTAGCGCTGAAAGGATCTTCTCCTGAATATTCCGAGTCAATCGGCGGCCTTTACGACCCTTTTGCACCTGTTTATGGGTCAACCCGTCCGGCGAGGCGGCCACCAGATCGTGGTTTTTCAACCCCTGCTCTTCCATAATTCGGTCGAGGGGTTGAGCGCCTAAATCGAGCTTCTTTTCTGTCATGATCTTTTCCCGTAGACGCGACGTCCCCGTCGCGTTAATTCGAATTAGAGAAACGCGACGGGGACGTCGCGTCTACGTTTTGAGAGAGTACTTTATCCACCGAAGTCAGTATTGCCTCGACCGTTTTCAAGTTGTTCAGTTCCTGCAAAAGCCCCCGGCGTCCACGCAGTCCCTTAAGGTACTGTGCGAGGTGCGGGCGAAAATGAAGACAGGCCGCCTGCTCTGGAATAAATTTTGTTTTCCGCCGCCGCCCCTCTGCCGTAGAGCTTGTCAGCTCAACCAACCGAAGCAGATGCGTTTCGATCACTTCCCGTTTTTCTCCAAAGCCCGGAAGCGGTTGCGCCGGGTTTTTAATCTGATTAAACAGCCAGGGGTTCCCAATCGCGCCTCGGCCGATCATCACGCCGTCCACCCCCGAGACGCGCAGCATTTCAGCTGCGTCCGCCGGCGTATTCACCCCGCCGTTTCCGATGACCGGGATGCTGAGCCGCTGTTTGATTTCGCCCAGCTTTTCCCAGTCCGCATCGCCCTTGTGAAAATTACAGGCGAGCCGTCCATGAACGGCGATCATGTCCGCCCCCGCATCTTCGACAATTTTTGCGATGGTCAGGTGATCCGGAAAAGCCGGGCTGAAACCGATGCGGGTTTTGACGCTGACAGGAAGCGAAACCGCTTTCTTGACCGCACGGACGATTTCGCCGATCTCTTCCGGCTCTTTCATCAGCGCGGCACCTGCGCCGCGACGGACAACTTTCTTCACGGGACAGCCGCAATTGAGATCGATCCAATCAAAACAGCCGAGCTTCTCAATATACTGCGCGGCCTCCACCATCGCCTCAACCGACTTGCCGAAGATGTGGCCCGCGATCGGGTGATCCAACTCAGAGACTTTCAGGAACTGAAAAGTCTTCTGCGAATCGCGGCGAATGCCCTCGGCACTGGTCACCTCCGTGTAGCAGGCACCCGCGCCCTGCTCTTTACAGATCGAGCGGAACGCCGCGTCGGTATAACCCGCCATCGGTGCGAGCACGACCGGAAAATCGATCGTCACATTTCCAAACTGGAGCGGTTTGAGCATCGGAGGAAGATAGCACCCACGAATCACACACTGAAAGCGTAGCGATAAATAATTTTTGTATTCAAAAATAGTGACTGAAAAGAACGATTCATCTACACGAAAAAAGAAACCGTGATGAGATTAGAGCACTTCACGATTAAACCGCCGCAACCCACCCCGGCCTCCCGCCTTCGCACCGCTACGGCGTGGCAGGTCGGCCACCCCTCCGAAGGAGGGGATATTCTACTTCCCCTCCACGGGAGGGTGCCGGAACGGCGGGATGGGTCTGTCGACTTACCGCGAAACAACATCTCAATCGTTCAATGCTCTAAAAAGGGGCGACCTTTCAGCCGCCCCTTTGTCGTGAATCAGAAGTTGCCGATCAAAGGGAATAAGTTCGTCTTACTTATGTTTTTCCACCCCTTGGAAAAACCCGTACGCTTTGTTGACACGATGCGTACGTGTTTGTACTCTATGGATCAGGAGAAAGAAAAATGACGGTTACAGCCTCAGTACTCAGAAAAGATATTTATCAGTTGCTCGATCAGGTGCTGGCAACTGGAAAACCGCTTACTGTAAAACGGAAGAGCGGCGTAGTGAAAATTGTTCCGGAAAAACCGGTGTCTAAACTTTCAAAACTGAAACCGCGGGACGGCCTTCACGGAGATCCGGAAGATATCGTTCACATGGACTGGTCGAAGGAATGGAAGCCATGTATTTAGACACACATATCGTCGTCTGGCTTTTTTACGGGAAGCTTTCTACTTTCTCGAAGGGTATTCTTGATCGTTTAAAAAACGAGGATCTGCTCATTTCTCCAGCCGTTCTCTTGGAGCTTCAATTCCTCAAAGAGATCAAACGAATTGATGATGACCCGATGTTGATTTTCCAAACCTTGGAAGAAACGATTGATCTCCAGCTTTGCGATCTGGCCTTCTCAAAAATCGTTACGGGGGCATTGTCTCAGTCATGGACGCGCGACCCGTTCGACCGGATGATTACCGCGCAGGCCTCCATTCAAAACGCGGCACTGCTGACCAAAGACCGAACCATCCTCCGGCACTACCCCCTCGCCTGCTGGAAATAACGAAGTTATCGGGAACCGGAGGGCACATGAACGTACCCCTCCAAATAGAGGGTCAGGGAGGGTGTTTTCCCATCCAGCGAATAGAGCCTGATGCTTTTCTTCTGCTTTCCCCGGCGACGCTTCGCGGTGAATACCGCCGTCACTTCCGCCGTTTCACCCGGCCCGATCATCCGCTTATCGATCTTGGCTTTGGTACAGCCGCACCCCGAACGGATATATTTGAGTGCGAAGGTCAAATCCCCCTCGTTACGGACGGTGAAACCATTGGTCACCACCGCCGACTGCGCGACCTGTCCAAAATTGTACACCGGCTCATCGCACACCAGGCGAACCCCTTGCACGGCGCTTCCTATGCCTGGAAACCCCAGCAACAGCAAAAGCGAAAGTAAAAATTTCATCTTATTAGCCACAAAACACGTAGCGCGGCAAAGCCGCAACCAAATTTCGAATATAAATAAAGATAATTCGAGCGCGAATCCCTCGATCGAAGTCTCGAGATCGCCGTTGCGGGGCGGATTCAAACGGATCTTTCAGGGTTCCTGTTCTTATCAGCGATC
>JAUXCB010000174.1 GCA_030619095.1 Verrucomicrobiota bacterium
CCTTCGGAAGTACTGTTTGATCGGATTGGAAAAGAACGGAGCAAGGTTGCCGTTCAGGAATATAAAGACATCAAGGCTCTCTACGGAATTTCCATTTCCGCATTGGTCATACGAGCGGATCAACTGGGGATTACTCCACACTCTTACACCAAAAGTTTCTGGATTATGCGGCGCAAGTGGGGCTGGGTGAGAAACGGGGAACCCGGAATTTGGTGTGGAACGGAAACTCCGATGCGTTTTAACGGCTTGGTTTATCGCGCACTTTCTGAAGGAATGATCACCGTTTCAAAATCTGCGGCATTGCTGGACTGTCCGCTCAGCGACCTTCGGGCGGAACAGGATGTTGGATGAAGATAGCGGTTCAGGATGCCAATATCTTGATTGATATGATGGAAGGCGGGTTCTGCGACCTTTGGTTTGCGCTGGGCATCGAAACGCATACTACGGATCAAATCATTTTTGAAATCAAGGAGCCGGAGCAGCTGTCGCAGATAGAAGCTTTGGTTTCTTCAGGCAAGCTGGGAGTAACATCGCTTGACGGTCAAGAAATGGCAGACGTGATTGCTTTGCGGATGCAGAACGAAGATTTGTCGATTCAGGATTGCTCGGTTTTGACGTTTGCGGAAAAGCTGGATGCAATGCTTTTGACCGGCGACAAGGATTTACGGACATTTGCAGGAAAAAAGCATATTGAAGTTCACGGAACGCTCTGGATTCTCGACCTGCTTATTGAAAAGGAACTGCTCGTCCCTCAAGTGGCGGCGCAAAAACTCCAGAAGCTGCTTGATACAAAGCGAAGACTCCCAAAGCATGAATGTAAGAACAGATTGATGGCATGGGGTGGAGGGTAGAGGTAGACCCTTCGATCTTTGTGTCTGAGGGATGGCGGAGTCAGATCTGAATATTAGACATTGATGGGAAGAACGTTCCGGGGATTGGGGCGTGCGGTTGTTTGAAAATTAGATCAGCTGATATGGTTTCATAAATTTACCCTTGCGTCTAAATTTAGACTTGTGTATAACCAAGTCTAAAAAGGAGAAGACTATGGCTAATTTTGTTAATCCCTATCGACCCGGTGCGGGTCACATGCCTCCCTATTTGGCAGGCCGCAAAGAAGAGAAAAAAGAGTTTGAGCGCATTTTGGAGCAGGAAACAGTTCTTGAAAACATGATACTGACAGGGCTTCGAGGCGTTGGAAAAACTGTTTTTCTGGAAAAACTCAAGCCGCTTGCAATTAGTTCCGGGTGGCGTTGGGTTGGAACAGACCTTTCTGAATCCGCCAGTTTGACCGAAGAACATATTGCGACTCGTCTTTTAGCGGACTTGTCAACGCTTACGTCTTCAATCGTTGTTTCAAAAAAAACAAAGCATGACCTTGGTTTTTCCGGGAGTGAAACGGAAGAAAATGTAACGTTGGATTATAATCATTTGAGCGGGGTGTTTTCTACGACACCAGGGCTGGTTTCCGACAAACTCAAGGCGGTTCTCGAGCATGTATGGTCTTTTCTGAAAGACGAAGAAAAGTTCAAAGGTGTTATTTTCACCTATGATGAAGCTCAAAACCTGTCTGATCATGCCAACAAGGATCAATATCCGCTTTCCCTCCTTTTGGATGTTTTTCAGTCGATTCAGAAAAAAGATATTCCGTTTATGCTTCTTCTTGCCGGGCTGCCAACTTTGTTCCCAAAATTGGTGGATGCACGAACATTCGCAGAAAGAATGTTCCATGTTGTAACCCTCGGGAGGCTTACAGATCCGGAGTCCGAAAAAGCGATTCGTGAGCCGGTCAAAAAAGATGCTCCGGTTGTTTTTACGGAAGAGTCGGTTTCCCTGATTGTTAAGACCGCAAGGGGCTATCCCTATTTTATCCAGTTTATCTGCCGGGAAACGTATGATGTTTTTATTCAGCAACACTCGGAGACGGGTGCGTCTTCAAGCGTTCCGATGGCTTCCATTTTGGCGAAGCTGGATGCTGATTTTTTCGATGGGCGTTGGGGGAGAGCAACGGATCGACAGAGGGAGCTTCTTCGTGTGGTTTCAACGCTGGAAAATTGCAACGAGGAATTCTCCGTCCAGGAAATTTCAGAAAAGTCCAAGGAGATAATTGAGAAGCCGTTTTCAAGCAGCCATGTTAACCAAATGCTGGCATCCTTGATAAAAGCCGGGCTTATTTATAAAAACCGTTTTGGGCGCTACTCGTTTGCGATCCCCTTGATGGGGGAATTCCTCAAGAGGCAATATCCGGAAACTCCAGTGCCCCGATAACCATTAGCCGAACAAAAAGATGGCGGGGGTAGGTCTGAATATTAGACATTGATGGGAAGAACGTTCCGGGGATTGGGGCGTGCGGTTGTTTTTCGTGCCCATTCGCGTTCTTTCGTCGGAGACCCCGAGACTTCGGGGCGGTTGAAAAATAAAGTTGGGTTCCAATGGTTGGAAAGTCATATTGTTTGAGAGGTGAACGATGAGTGAAAAAATCTATGCGGTGTTGACGGGGGATATTGTGAAGTCGCGGGCACTTTCGGCGGATCAGTCGAAAGTGCTCCAGCAAAGGCTGAAGTCCGCTACGGCGGAATTCGGAGTGGGTTTCCCCGGCACCGTCGTCGGCAACTTGGGGATTACCCGTGGCGATGGCTGGCAGGTGGCGTTGCAGAAACCCGGCCATGCCTTGCGTTTAGCTCTCTATTTGCGTGCCGTGGTGAAGTCGGAGTTTAATACGGATACGCGGGTTTCGGGTGGCATTGGATCTGTTGATCGTCTGGAGCCAGAAAATATTATTGAATCAACCGGTTTGGCTTTTGAGCGTTCGGGGCACGGATTGGAACAACTACGCAAGACGAGTCGCCTGTCTTATAATTCGGAGGCCTCAAGCCGCCGTGACGAGCTGATTATCCGGTTGCTCGATTGCATTGCGTGTAAGTGGACAGATAAAGAGGCCATTGCTTTAGCGGGAGCGTTGCTGAATCAGACGCATGATAAAATCGCCGAAAACAGTCCGGTGAGTGAGCGTTCGGGGAAAAAACCAACCCGACAAGCCATTGGTGATGCGCTGGCTCGTGCTTCTTGGCCCGAGGTTCAGTCCTGTATTGATTTTTTCGAGCGATTGCCGGGGCAAGCCTGAGAGCTTGCATGTAGCCAATGAAAGCTTGGGAGCTTGCTTGTGGTGTCGGTTAGGATTTACAGGGAAAATATCGGTTAATTGGGCGATAAGAGAGCAGTATCTGTAGATTTACCGATAATAAAGTAACCTCTAGGGGTTGCATCAATGGGTAGCAACCTCTGAGGGGTGCGCTGGAGGTAATATGATGAAGCTGTTTGTGGTTTTGGTGTGTGCCCATATTCTGGGCGATTTCCTTTTCCAGACGGACTGGCTGGCTCGGAACAAACACCGTGGCGGCGTATTGTTTCTGCACGTTGTCATTCATGGGGTGCTGGCTTACCTTGCTGTTGCACAGTGGTCCCTATGGTGTCTTCCGTTCATTATTATTACTGGCCATGGCCTTTTTGATTTCGTTAAGAAATTCGTGCCCGACACCGCGACGACTTTCGTAATGGATCAGGCATTGCATATTGCTTTTCTTGGGGGAGTTGCTTTTTTCTTGCACCTTGCTGGTACAGCACCGGGGATCGATATCCTCTTTAAGCAATTCGTATGGATAGCCGGGTTTGTCGCTGTCGTTCTGGGCAGTGGCTTTCCGGTAACGAAGGTGGCTGAACGGCTGATAGAGGAAAATGACTTAAAGATCGACGGGCTCAAAGGTGGCGGCAAATTGATTGGCCGGTTGGAACGAACGTTGATTTTCCTGCTAATGATTATCGGTCAACCCGCAGGGATTGGCTTTCTGGTGGCCGCAAAGTCAATTTTGCGTTTTGAGGAAGCGAAGAGACAACAAGTTGCTGAATATGTACTGATCGGTACCTTGCTCAGTTTCAGTCTGGCCATCGCTCTTTCTTTTATAACCTGCCGGGCGGTTAAACTGTGAGCCCGGCAATCCAACCGAATGCTCATTCTGTCGCCTTTTACCGAAAAGCGGGCCGATGCCCGCACCATCGACCGCCGCAACCAGCTTGTCGCCAACCTTTCCGACGACCTGACGATTCCATATGCCACCC
>JAUXCB010000105.1 GCA_030619095.1 Verrucomicrobiota bacterium
CGGCTGAAGCAAGGCAAAAGCCGCCTCCGAATTCTCGCTCAGCACGACTCCTTCTTCTTCAAATTCATGTGAACATATTGCATCAAATGCCGCTCGCGGCATTTGGCGGATAGTTTCGCCGTTCATCCAGAGCAGTTTTCTCAGGTCAACCTGCGCCGGGGATGACTTGCAGTTGGTGAGTTCAAACGCCTGAATCAGTTCATCGCGGGTCATCACTTCGCGGTCGTCGCCGGGCGACCAGCCGAGCAGCGCGAGGTAGTTGAAAAGCGTTTCACCGAGAAACCCCTTTTCCTTAAAGTCGCCGACAAAGGCATCGCCGTCACGTTTAGAATAGGGTTTGCCCTGCGCATTGATAATCATCGGCAGGTGCGCAAACTTCGGAACGGAAGCCCCCAGTGCTTTGTAGAGTGCGATGTGGCGATAGGTGTTTTCGATGTGGTCATCGCCTCGAATGACGTGAGTGATGCCCTGCTCAATGTCGTCCAGCACATTGGCAAGATGAAAAACGGGGGTTCCGTTTGAGCGAACAATAACAAAATCCTGTGTGTCGGCGGCGGCTTTTTTGAGGGTGCCTTTCACTTCATCTTCGAAGACCATATCCTCTTCGGGCATTTTGAAAATAACGCACTCGCCCTGCCCGAGGCCGCCTTTGTCTTCCTTATAGGCGTGGCCGGAAGCCAGTAGTTGCTCGGCAGCGGCGAGGTGCGCCTCCATGCGGCTGGATTGATAAAGCGGTTCTTCATCAACATCCAGGCCGAGCCACTCCATGGCATTACGTAGCGTTTCGATGGCTTCAGGCGTAGAGCGCTCACGATCGGTGTCTTCAACACGAAGCAGGAACTCTCCGCCAGTGTGGCGGGCGAAGAGCCAGTTAAAGATGGCGGCACGCATATTGCCAATATGCACATTGCCGGTTGGACTGGGAGCAAAACGGGTACGGACTGTCATGGTTCAGTTATCAGTTAGAAGTTATTGAGTTATCAGTTACAAAAACTGAGTAAAGCTGTCTCCCCCCCAATAACCAATAACAAATAACCAATAACTGAGCCTAAAAGGCTTCACTACCACTTGTAACGTTCGCCAACGGGCTTGTTTTTCTAAACCAGGTTCCCGCCGCACGAATAACATTGACCGGAAGAACCCAGATACGGATCACACGCACTACATTTCTGGGAAAAGGATCATGAGGTGTCGAACCTCGGCTACAAAACAACAACGATCCCTTCTGTAGCCGAGCTCCTTGAACTCGCCTCCCCCTCCCGTTTTCATTCGCGAAAATTCGCAAAGTTCATGATCCAGATTTACAGCAATCCTAAACATGCAGCGATGGGCTCCCCGACGCTGGACATATTACAGGCGATGGGAAGCAACAGCACCCCAAGACAGTTGAGCCGACGCGATCCGAAAAGTACGGGAATGAGACCGATACCGGTTGCAACAAAGGTGATAAAAACCCCCACCCAGCCGGTAATAAAAAAAACAAGTGCCATGATGATGATGAGCGAAAAAATGGAAAGGAGGCGGTAGTCCACTTTTTTCATCAGCCAGAGGACTCCTTTGGTGAGCGGCGACATGAGCAGGAAGGAGAGTGCGCCGGAAATGGCGATGCAACCGAGCGCGAGGTAGTAGTCGCCCACCGTGCGCGGAGTATAAAGCCCTTTGAGAATCCAGGCTCCGCCGCCACGGGTGAGAAAAAGACCAGGCACAAAGAAGAGCAGGAGCGCACCGGCATAGTAGACCACCTTGGAGACGCCCTGCGACATCATAAAAACGCGTTCGTCGCGCTGGGCGGTGGCATGCCCGGCCAGCAAGCCGCCCACCCCACCGGTGATGACCGGAAAGAAGGCAGCAAAACCGCCGCCAACCCCCCCCGCAATGCCGCTACGCAACAGGAGATCGCCATTGATGTTAAGCTGATCGCGCACACGCTGCTCTGGAACCTTCGCACCGCTGACGGCATTGAGCAAACACCACGGAATGGCGAAGAGTCCAGCGAAGGCCGGCATGATGTTCTGGAAGGCGTTTTCGATGGAGATGGGCGCACGGTAGAGCAGTAGGAACCCGAGCAGGCCGGAAAGGGTAAAAGTGAGCAGGCCGGCGCTCAACGTGGACCACGCACAACAGAACTTCCGCCAACCCGCTGGGCCCCGGTTGCCACTTTTGGGCCATTCGGTGATCAGAATGAAGGTGATAATAACCCAAAGAATCCAATGCATGTGCAGATTGAGCACGGTTCGGGCAATGGGCAAAAGCTTTGGAGCGAACGGCCCAATGATGAAAACAATGATAAAAAGTCCAATCAAACTGCCCGCACCGATCATCATGGTGCCTTCATAGCCGCGGCCGGTCATCAAATATTTCTGCCCAGGAAGAACCGTAAAGATGGCGCTTTCGTCGGGTGCGCCGAGCAGGACGGAGGGAATGGTATTGAGCACGGACCAACCCACGATGAGACCGATCATGAACGGCAGATAGAATTCGGGGTTTGCGGCGAGGCCCATACCCTGCAGCCAATAGATCAACATGGCTGCCAGCCCCAGAACATTATAAATGTGCAATCCCGGAAAAATGGCGAGGAAGCAGGAGAGAATCGTACCTGCTAAAACCGCTGCGGTTGCCGTTAAAATCACCTATTCACCTCTAGGTGAAAGGCTCCGGAATCTTTGGGGACGAGCTCAAGCGTTCCTTTATAACTCAACAGTGGAGCCGTAACGTGCAACCGCACGCCGGATCCAAGTATGTCGCGATCCTCAACGGACACCTGTTTGTCCCAGAACAGAAGAAGAATCTCCCCGCTGTCATCGGTCAGCGGATAGAGGATACCGCCCCGGATGGAGCGCGGCTCACCCAATGTGCCGGCCACTGTGAACACGGTTCCCTCCCGATCAGCCGTGATGCTGGATATCTGACAAGGGAGAGAGTCGATGAGCGATGCGGGACGAGCAGACTCATCGACGACGCGAAGGTCGACGGCTTCCCAGACTTTGAGTTGCAGAGTGTTTTTATAGAGATCGACCCGTCCGGTCGCACGAATCATTTCCCCCGGAATGGGAAGCTTTTTTTCCAAACCCTGAAAAACCCTGTCCCAGAAAATCACAGCCAATTCAACTCCGTTCTCTTCGAGAGTCAACACATAGGGAGCTCTGGAGCCGGGCGGCGGAATGGAAATCTCTTTCAGGAGACCTTTCACAGACAGCTGATCGCCCTTCTGTGCAGGGGTGATGTCTGAGAGCATGATGCAGGGCGGGGCATGCGAGCGGACTTTCTTTTTCCTCTGCAGAGTCATTTGGTCGGCGGAGTGCATACGAAGCTTAACCTCCTGATCCGCACCGGTGCTGAGGCTTCCGATCACCTCGACGCGGTCGCCGCGGCGTGGAAGGTTGCCGATCTGCCTGAGTGCCTCCGCCTGCGCCCGCCCGCCCAGGATTGCGATTTCGCCACTGCCGTCATGCAGATTAAACACCACACCGCCTGAGTTGAAAATATACGCATCCCGCGAGACATTCCCCACGACCCGTACCGTTGCAAAGTTCATCGTCGGGGTGATTTTTGAGATCCGAACCGTGGGGATATCGCGGTTGATTGAGTACAGATAAAGCAGAATCAACCCGGCAAATGCCAACACCAGCGAGGCGTATCGAAGAATCTGAATCCGTACCGGACGCTTCACTTGCGGATCGTAAACGGAATCATTCATAATTCGATCTTTTTCCTAAACGATGCGGGCTAAAACGCTCCAAAGAAAATGGTGCTGAATGTGGTAACCGGAGAGGTTTCCCGCAGATCGTCGATGGCGGCACGCAGCTCCCCAAGAAGTTTTTGCCCTTCAATATACAACTCATCATTCTGTACCAGTTTGCCCAGAGTGCCCTCGCCCTGACTGATTTTTTCAGAGATTTCCTTCAAATTAGCTACCGAGGCATGAAGATTTTCATAGATCTCTTCATCCTCACTCAACTTGCCTAACAATCCGTCGCCACGATTGATTTTTTCGCTAATGCCCCGCAGGCTGGCGGCCGAGGCTTCGAGGTCCTCATAAAGATGGTCATCTTTGGCCAGCAGCCGACCGAGGGTCCCCTCCCCGTTGGTCAGGCGACTACTGATCTGATTCAGATTGTCCATGATCCCGCGCAACTGGTCATAGAGCTCTTCATCTTTCATAAATTTACCGAGAGAGCCGTCGCCAGCCGCAACCTGATCGGCCGTTTCCCTGAGGCCCGTTACTGCGATGCTCAGCTCATCGAGAATATCAATCGGGGTTTCACCCCGAATCGCCTCACCGGAAGGAACGGGGAGTGCGTCCAGAGGGCCTTCATAGATTTTCATCAGTTTCCCTCCAAGCATGGAGGAAGCCATAATCTCGACTTTGTAGCCCTCGCGAAACTGAACTGGGGATTTTAAATCGGTTCGTACGATGACATGGTTTTTTTCTAGGTAGGTGCTTTTAATTGCCCCGACCTGTGTACCGCGCACAAACACATGGTCTCCTTCGCGCAGGCCGCCCACTTCATCAAATACCACTGTGATCGGATATTTTTTCTGCAGAAAATTCTGCCGGCTGAGCACGATGGTGAATACGCCCAGCGCGATCAGAATGATGAACATGAACAAGCCCACAAGGACTTCAATACTTAGGTCTTTATTATATTTATCCGGCATAGGTCTCCATCCCTTTCTCCCAAGCACCTCGGCGGGTGATATACTGGGACTCAAGAAACCGCTGAACGGTTTCGTTCTCTGAATGAATAAATTCGTGTGGCGAGGCGTTCTCTACGATCTTGCCGCCATCGAGCATCATAATGCGTGTGCCGATTGCCAGCGCGCTATGCAGATCATGCGTAACAACCACGCTGGTGATGCCCATCCGGGCCCGCAAATCTCCAATCAGCCCGTCGATCAGACGCGAGGTGACGGGATCGAGACCGGATGTCGGCTCGTCGTAAAGGATGATTTCCGGATTCAACACAATGGCGCGGGCGAGGCCGACGCGCTTCTGCATCCCGCCGGAAAGATCAGAGGGAAATTTTTCCGCTGCGGCCTCCATATTAAGCAGTCGGAGTTTTTCGCATACGACCTGTTCGATTTTTTCGTCCGTCATTTGAGTGTGCTCCCGGAGCGGGAGAGCCACATTCTCAAAAACGCTCAGCCACTGAAGCAGGGCCGCACCCTGAAAAAGCACCCCGAACCGTCTGCGAATGCGCTCGAGCTCCGCGCCGTGCGCTTCGCTGATGAGATCCTCCCCGACTCGGATACGTCCCCGATCCGGAATCAGCAGCTGCACCATGTGCTTAAGGGTCACGCTTTTCCCCGCGCCGGAGAGGCCGACAATCACGAAGGTCTCGCCCTGCGGCACCTCAAACGAGATGTCGTCGAGGACGCTCTTTCCGCCGAGCACCTTGCTTACATTTTCGAAGACAATCATAGGTAAAACAATCGGGTAATGATGTAACCGACCACGAGGATGAGCAAAAAGGAGATAATCACGGTGCGGCGGGTGGCCCGTCCGACCCCGACGGCGCCTTCGGTCGTACTCAGCCCCTGATAGCAAGCCACCGAGGAAATGATGATGCCAAATACAAAGGCCTTAAAGAGGCCGACAAGAAGGTCTTTGTTTTCAGCATAGCGTGTCGCGTTATCCAGATACGCATGGAACGTGACCCCGAACTGGGTGGCCCCGACGATCCCGCCGCCGAGTATACCGAGAAGATTGGTGTAGACCGTCAGCAGAGGCATCATGACCGCCAGCGCCACCAAGCGTGGCATCACCAGAAAACGGTTGGGGTTGATCGACATCACTTCGAGCGCAGCAATTTCTTCGGAAACCGCCATCGTTCCGAGCTGGGCGGCAATGGCCGAGCCCACGCTGGCCGCGATGATCAGGCCCGTCATAAAGGGGCCCATC
>JAUXCB010000234.1 GCA_030619095.1 Verrucomicrobiota bacterium
CGTTCCTTGTGTTCTTTCGTCGAAGACCCTCGAGACTTCGGGGCGAAGACCCTCGAGACTTCGGGGCGGTTAAAATTTTGGTTGCGGCTTTGCCGCGCTAAGTTCTTTGGGTCTTCCTCCTTCGCCAAAGGCTTCGGAGGACAGGTCGTGGTCATCACTTTTTCCATCCGCCTTCGCACAGCTACGGCGTGACAAGATGTTTGGAAAAAAATCTGCGCCCATCTGCGTAATCTGCGGATAAATCTCCCGGCAAACACAGCATGTTTTTATATGGCTAAAAATATGGGTGAATGATATCTTTCCTTTATGGCTGAGATGAAGGCGGAAGGGGGAAAAGATTTATGAAAAAGAAAATTAAATATACGGATGGCCCGATTGATGAGGTAAAAATCGTAAAAGACATGCTCCCTCCTCCAGACCAGTTGGTCTTCAAAGAGGATCAAGTGAAGGTCACGATTGGACTGAGTAAATCCAGCGTCGACTTCTTCAAAGCCGAGGCGAAGAAACACCACACTCAATACCAAAAAATGATCCGTCGCCTGCTCGACCTCTACGCCGCCCAGCACCAACATTGATCAATTAGCGTCTCTATTGTAACGTGCGCTCCAGGAGCGTACTTTCCCGACTCATAGAGCCGACTCTACATTTCCCCACCACCGCATAACTCCAATCGCTAGAACCCGGCTTAAGCCCGTTGTTTTCTGGCTGATATATCGTATTACGATATATCACTAAGTGATATATTCAGTTCACCAGCCGAATCAGCACTGACGAAAAATGGGGCCAGCCAATGAATCTTAGAATCTGCTGATTTTTCATTTTCCAAGGTTTGGAAAACCTAATCAACAGCGGCTCCGCCGGAGGCGTCGCCCCACCTCCAGAAGCGAATCAAAAAGGTAGGGCGAGCTCTCTTGGAAACCCTCGACACTTCGAGGCGAGTGAGCCGGTTTCCAATGCCTGGGAAACTTTGTGTTCTTTGGGCCTTCGTGGTTATCACTTTTTCCATCCGCCTTCGCACAGCTACGGCGTGACAGGATGTTTGGAAAGAATCTGCACCCATCTGCGCAATCTGTCGAAGACCCCGATCATTCGGGGCGGATAAATCTTCTAGGGAAAACAATAACGCTTGACGTTATTACCACGATGCGTTATTAGTCTCTCATGATTGAATCGTTTAGAGGCAAAGAAGCCGAGAAGCTCTTTCGGCGGGAACGATCTCGCAAACTGCCTCCATCGATTCAGAAAACCGCGATGCGAAAGCTGTGGATGCTCGATGCGGCCGTTGCCCTGAGCGACTTAAAGGTGCCGCCGAACAACCAGCTCGAAGCACTAAAAGGAAATCGGAAAGGACAACACAGCATCCGCATCAACAAACAGTGGAGACTCTGTTTTGTCTGGCACGAGGGCCACGCGAAAAATGTTGAGATTGTTGACTATCACTAGGAGAAAACCATGAGCAAAATGAAGCCCATCCATCCCGGCGAAATTCTTCTGGAAGAGTTTTTGAACCCGATGGAAATCACCCAGTACCGGCTGGCGAAAGACATCAATGTGCCCGCGCGGCGCATCAATGAGATTGTACACGGCAAACGAGCGGTTTCTGCCAACACCGCCCTGCGACTGGCAAAATTCTTCGGCATGTCTGCCGAGTTCTGGCTCAACCTTCAGTCCCGCTTCGATCTGGAAGTCGAAACTGATAACCTCGGCAAAAAACTGGATCAAGAAGTCCACGCCCTCGCCGCCGCCTAATTCAGCCTTCCAAATCTCTGAAAGAATTCACCTCGCAGAGGCGCAGAGAACGCAGAGTTTTAAAAATGGGGCAAGGTGCTCTACGTCCTCCGCGCCTCTGTGAGGAAGTTTTGATCCGGTTCGTTTCCAACCCTTGAAAACTTCTGTGTTTTTCTTCGCCCATCTGCGGGCAAATCTTCCAACCATTGGAAAAGTTGATCCACATCCGTGTTTATCAGTGTTCATCCGTGGTTAAAAAACCGAAACACTTCTGGCTCGTGAATGAGAATTCCTTCATTTTCAGAGGATGTCTTCGCCAAAAACAATTCCGATACTGGACAATCCGTTTTTCGGGGATGCGGAACGCCCGGCGGTTCAGGTTCAGTGGGGTCTCGGCCCGTACGAAAATACAAAGGCCGCGCTCTTAAAAATCGATCTCTCTGCCGCGAACGGCAAACGTGTTCTGCTGAAACCCAATGCGGGGCGGCTCGCCGCCGAGGACTCGGGCGTGGTCACCAACTCGCAGGTGGTCGCTGCGGCCATCGGTGCCTTCCGCAAAGCCGGTGCGGAAGTGGCCATTGGCGAAAGTCCCATCATTGGAATCAAAACGATGGAGGCGTACGAGCAGTGCGGCCTCGCCGTGATGGCCCGTGAGCGCGACTGCCCGCTGATCGATATGGATGAGCGCAAGCCGGAGACGGTTCCGATTCCGGACGGACGTGCGATTCAGGAAATCAAACTCTGCGCGGATGTGCAGGATTTCGACCTCATTGTTTCGATTCCGGTGATGAAGATGCACATGCACACGGTGGCCACGCTCTCGATCAAAAACATGAAGGGCTGTCTCTGGCGGAGAAGCAAGGTCGATCTGCACATGCTGCCCCCCACCCCCGGTTACAAAGGCGAAAAATCGCTAAATGTGGCCATTGCAGATATGGCTGCGATCCTGCGGCCTCATTTGGCAATCATCGACGGCACCGTCGGCATGGAAGGCCTCGGGCCGAGCGCGGGTGAAGCCAAACATGTGGATGCCGTCGTTGTCGGTGCCGATCCGTTCGCGGCCGACGCCGTGGCGTGTCGGATCATGGGGTTGACCGCCGAAGAGGTTCCTCACCTTCGAATGGGCGCAGAGCGCGGAATCGGAGTGATTGATTTGGAACAAATCGATATTTTTCCGGCGAA
>JAUXCB010000182.1 GCA_030619095.1 Verrucomicrobiota bacterium
CTGCGCTTCTGCAAAAGCGTCGCCGTTGAAATCACCCGTCCGTAAAACCCATCCGCACTCAACAAAAAACCCCGCTCTCAAGCGGGGTTTCAGACCGTTGATAAAGTCCCATTTCAAATCAATCCCCACCAACAGCAATCTGTTCGACGGCAGTTAAATGGCAAAATCATTTATGGGCAAAATCATTACTCATTACAGTGCGGGTGGTTGTAAAAATTATTTTGCCCTTAATGGTTTTGCCGGAAATTGCTCCAGATAAGCCGATTTGCAGTTGTGCCTTGTGATCGAGGTTTCTCAACAAGCTGAAACCCCGCTCTCAAGCGGGGTTTCGTACGTCGAGTGCTTTACGGTTATTCTGAAAAGACGCCCATGGCGCGGAACTTGTCGTAACGGCCGTTCATCAGCTCTTCCTCGGACAGTCCTTTCAACTCCTCGAGATTGCGAAGGATCACCGATTTAAGGGTGGCGGCAATCGTCTCGTGGCTGGTGTGCGCGCCGCCGGCCGGCTCAGGCACAACCTCATCGGCCAGCTTGTTCTCAATCAGGTGTTTGGCCGTAATCTTGAGTGCTTCAGCGGACTTGTCGGCAAAGGCGCGGTCCTTGAAAAGAATGGCGGCGCAGCCTTCGGGGGAAATCACCGAGTAATAGGCGTGTTCAAGAATGAGGATGCGGTCGCCGATGCCGATGCCCAGCGCGCCGCCGGATCCTCCTTCGCCGATAATCGTTACAATGATCGGCACGCGCAGGGTGAACATTTCCCGCAAATTGACGGCGATTGCCTCGGCGATGTGGCGCTCTTCGGATTCCAGGCCGGGGAAGGCTCCGGGTGTGTCGATCAGGGTGATGATCGGCACATTGAACTTGTTGGCCAGCTTCATCAGGCGCAGTGCTTTGCGATAGCCTTCGGGATAGGCGCATCCGAAATTACATTCCAGATTGCTTTTGGTATCGCGCCCTTTCTGCGAACCGATAATCATCACCTTCTGCCCATCGATTTTTGCAAACCCACCGAGAATGGCGCGGTCATCAGCATGAATGCGGTCGCCGTGGAGTTCGACAAAATCGGTCGTCATGTTTTTGATGTAGTCGAGGGTGTAGGGACGACTGGGGTGACGGGCGACCTGCACTTTTTCCCAGGCGGATAAATTGCTGTAGATCTGTTTGCGAGTCGCTTTGATCTTTTCTTTCATGCGTTCCACTTCGTGGGCCACATCAATGTCCTGATCTTTACTGAAGGACTCCAATTCGTGAAGTTTGTCTTCCAAATCTGTAATTGGTTTTTCAAAAGGCAGTGTAAAGGGGGGCATAATAAAACTCCTGTTCTTCCGCCCCGCAGGACGAACTCTTTTTTATTCAACAATTACAACCTTGGTTCCGCGCGGAATCAAGAGGAAAACCTCTTCCACATCTTCGTTCAGCATGCGAATGCATCCATTGCTGGTTTCGCCGCCGATGCTCGATCGGTCGGAGGTTCCATGAATCCCAAACCCTTGCAATTCTGGCTGCGCTTTATCCAGAATAGAAATCCAGCGGGTTCCCAACACGTTTTTGGGGTCGCCGTAGGAAATAATCCCTCCGCCCGGCGGAGTCCAGTCGGGATGGGTTTGATGAACCACGGTGGCAAACGTACCCGTTGGCGTTTTTCCGTTGCGGCCGACCCCAATCATATACTGCTTCATTCGCATCCCATTCATCACCAGATCAAGAGTTCGGTCAGACTTATCCACCTGCACAACAAACGGTGCGGCGGGCAGGCGCAGACGGGCACCGGGATAGATCAGATCTCCCTCCAGATTATTCATTCGGCGGATCAGATCGACCGTGGTCTTATTCTTGCGTGCGATCCGGTCAAGAGAGTCGCCAGGCTGGATGACATAGCTCTTTTTCAGGGGGCTGGAGGCGGTGGATAGAAACAGTTCCACATTGGCGCGTCCCTGCATACGCAAAGCACTGTTTTTCAGGCCCGGATCCGTTGCGGTTGCAATCACCTGATCGAGCAACGGGGTGGCCTCGCCCAGCTTGCCCGCCTGAACCAGTGAACGGGCCCGGTTGAACAGCCTTCCGGCATTCGTAGCCGGTGCGCTAGCGGGCGTGCCGGGCACAGGAACAGACGGGACACCCGTTTTAGTCACCGTCTCCGTTCCGCTCTCTGCGGGATCCGGCTCTGGAGAGCGATTACGCAAACCCCACCAGGTTGCCGCCAAAACAATCACAAACAGCACCGCCAGAACGATTCCCTTTCCGGGCTTGCGGTTCACGCCGCTATCATAAGGTCTTACATAAATATCTGACATATTTTCTTTCGTTTCGAGATTCTGAAATGAGGGGCAAAAGTAATCCAAACACCGGCCTTTTGCAATCCATTAAAAACAGGCATCATCTCCACCATGCATACACAAAACCAAACTGGAATGACCTTCGGTGTCCAGCTACTGCTGATCCTCAATATCGGCGCATTTGCTCTCGAACTGTTTTTAGGCTTCCCGCTCAGCAGATTGTTCACCTTAAATGCCAACTGGCTGAACCATCTCGCTTTCTGGCAACTCATCACCTATCAGTTCATCCATCAGAGCCTCAACCACCTTTTTTTCAATATGCTCGCCCTCTTTTTCCTTGGTCCGGAAACCGAACGTGCACTCGGCACCAATCGCTTTTTTACACTCTATCTCCTAAGCGGTGTGCTGGGTGGGCTGGGCTGGTCATTGCTGGCCCCCTCCTATTCCAGTTGCATCGGCGCATCCGGAGCGATCTTCGGCATCCTCGGAGCCTATGCCGCGCTCTATCCCCAGCGAGATCTTTTCATTTGGGGAGTGCTTCCGGTAAAATCCTGGTTGCTTGTATTGATTTTGGGGACCTACGAACTGTTGCAGACGCTGGGCGGCCCCGGCGGCGCGGTGGCCAACGCCGCGCATTTGGGCGGCGGTATCGCGGGCTATATCTACGCCACCGTGACCGGCCGCCCCGACATCATGCGCAAAATCCAACGGATGATTGACGCAAAAGAAAAGCCACCGCCGACTCCGGTCGATCAGCAAGCCATCAACCGGATTCTCGACAAAGCATCGCAACAGGGGCTGCACAGCCTGACTCCCCGCGAGCGAGCACTGCTCAAACGCGCCTCAAAATGAAAATCGGAACAGATCCCCCGTTTCAGAGCAGGCTCTTCACCGCTTTTTCTGCCGCATGTTTCTCAGCCTCCCGGCGGCTGGCACCCTCTCCGCGATAGGCAAAGGTATCGACGCACACCTCGACCGTATAGTGCCGTGCGTGATCCGGCCCGCTCTCCTCCACAACCCGGTAGTCCGGAATCGACCATCCCCTTTTCTGGGAAAATTCCTGCAGGGTACCTTTCGGGTTCAGCAGGGCTGGCTCCTGATCCCCGAGAACCTTGAAAACATGCCGCTCAAAAAACCGGCGGGCTGTGCGCAACCCGCCGTCGAGCCAGATGGCCCCAAGCAGCGCTTCCAGCGCATCTTCCAGGTTGGATTCGCGCACCGCTCCGCCGTTGGCCGTTTCGCCGCGACCCATCTGCAAATGGCTACCCAACTCCAGCAGGGCCGCCGCCCGTGCAAGCGCCGCCCCGGAGGTCAGTGCGCTTTTCATCTGCGTCAGCTCACCCTCCGCGGCATCGGGGTTGTTTTTTGTCAGCGCGTCGGCGGCCAGCAGGCCGAGGACCGAATCGCCAAGAAATTCGAGCCGCTGATTATCGGCGGTCGTCTCCGGATTCTCATAGCGGAACGACGGATGGGTCAGCGCGGCGCACAGCCGCCGCTTATCCTTGAACCGGTACCCGATTCGTTTTTCCAATGTTCGGAAATCCGCCATTTGTTTTTTTTCAATGATTGGAAACTTTCTATCGGATTTTTCCAACCATTGGAAGTCTCCTGTCGCCTCGATGCCCTCATCGCGTCTGATAACATCTATTACTGCTCTGCACTCAGGGTCGGATTTCTGGAGGGACAGCGTTCCCGCTGTCCACCTGTCCTGAGCCGTGCCGAAGGGCGGACACCGCGGA
>JAUXCB010000208.1 GCA_030619095.1 Verrucomicrobiota bacterium
AAAGACCCCTTCGATTTCTGAGCAGACAGGAGTGTCTGCTCCACGTGAGGCAGACGCTCCTGTCTGCCTGTTTCAAACAATGGAAAACAGTGCGGAATACGGCGGCATCCTGTCCTACAAAACGCTCTCGACAAAAAGGTTCCCGCTCTTACAATAGCCAGTATGAATGAAATTGTTTTTGAAGTGACTCAGGAGGCGGACGGGGGCTTTGTTGCTCGATGCCTTACGGAAGCGATTTTCGCTCAGGCCGACAACTGGCAGGAGTTGCGCGAGCAGGTTCGAGATGCCGTGGACGGCTACTTTTTTGATCGGCAAACACGCCCGCCGATCTGTTCAGGATTGTCGAACCGCGTTCTGTTTTCCAACCCCCCTTGGAAAAAATGACCCGAAAGTTTCCAATGGTTGGAAAATTGTGGAATTACCCCTCGGCAGGAGCGGTTCGCAGGCATTTTTCAAGTGAAATCACCCCAGATAGCCCAGCATGAAGAGCGGACGCCTGATTCCATCGGTTTGATCGCTGTGCGTGAAGATGAATTTCCGATTCGCCTTCACATCCTTGAACTGAGTGAACCCTTTGCCCTTCCCTCCGATTTCTATGACCGTGCCATCGCCGAGCAGATAATCCGGGGTTTTCGCGCCTCGTTTGGTTTTTAGATAGTGAATGGGCATACCGCTATGCCGCATCATCTCAGCAAAAAAGTCTTCCCGGAGTCCGCCGACAGCATCCTCCAACTCGCGATAAAGCAGACGATACGGCAGTGCCATAAGAACTTTTGGTTCCTTGAGCACATTGGTTCCCTTAGGAAAGATCCGCTGTAAAACAAAGGCCTTTTCCAGCAATCCAAGATACTGCTCCGCTTTGTATTTGGTGATGCCGAGATTTTTGGACAAGGAGGTGTAGTTGATCCCGTCCACACCGGAACGCCCAATGAACTCAACCAGTTTAGCGATCACATCCAGCTCGTCGATCAGTAAACGCGCGACCGTTGGAATGTCTTTGCGAATGACTGTGACCAATATGTTTTTAAGAATCTCAAGCGGTTCCGGTTCATTCAAAGCAAAAGGCATCAGTCCGCCCTGCAAATATTCATCGAAATATATTCCGGCACGCAGGTGCTCCGAAGTCCACCCTTTGCTGAAGATTTGCTCCGGCACAAGCGGGTCAAGACGCAGGTGATGCCTGAAAAAAAGATATTCACGAAATGAAAACGGATTCATAGATCGCAAAACCGTTCGCCGGGAAAGATCATATGCCGATTGATTCAACGCCAACGCAACCGAACTGGTAAACGTTACATGGACATCAAGGAAGTCGTATATTTTTTTTAGCACTTGATCGAACTGCGGATAAAAGTGTACCTCATCGAGAAAAAACCGCTGGAATCCATATTTATGATTCAAGGTTTTGATCAGCCCAAAGACGTCTTCACTTCGATCCAGCACATCAAGCGTCAAATACAATGCCTCCGGGTCAGCGGCCGCCATTTGCTTGAGCAATACCGTTTTACCCACCCCCCGAGGCCCCGCCACTCCGACAAAATGCTTTCCATCTTCTTTTTGAAGTTCATTTCGCAAGGCTCGGGAATGCGGATAGTTTACGGCATCCTTTACGGCCAGTTCATGTAACTCAAGTATTGATTTTATATCCATTAGAACCACCTCTTGAACAGCAATTTGACAAAATGCATATCATTTTGTCAAATCATTTTACAAACAACCTATCTGGTGTTTTCCAAAACAAAAAAGGATAGCTCCTTTTGGAAGCGCTCTGTAGAGAAGCGGCAGGCGTTCTGGCGGCAGGCGGATTCGGAAATTTCAGTCTTCTCAAAGTGCTCCACCGCATCGCAAAGCGAGTCAACGGCGGGTTCATCAAAAAAGAGTCCGGTTTGGTTTTCGACGACGGTTTCGAGCACGCCGCCCTGCCCGTATGCAATGACGGGGCAACCCGCGGCCTGCGCTTCGACGGGTATGATGCCGAAATCTTCGATGCCGGGGAAAATGAGGGCTTTGGCCTGCGAATAGAGTTGATCTCGTTTCTCGTCCGATACCCTGCCGAGAAACGAAATGTTTCGAGTTTCGAGTTTTGAGTTTCGAGTTGCAGAAGACCCACCCCGCCGTTCCGGCATCCCTCCACTGGAGGGGATTACGAGCTGTTTCAGCGACTCCAATTGCTCACCGGTACCGGCAGAGGCGTTTGCCGAGCTTGTTGAAAGCCTGCACGGCGAGATCGGCGCGTTTGTAGGCGGTGAGCTGCCCGAAGAAGAGGTAGAAATCCTGCAGGTCGAGCTTTCTAAAAGACCCCAAACCGTACAAACCCTACGAGGTGGCGAATGGCCTCTCTATTTCCTTCTTTGAGGGTAATCCCATCGCCGGAAAAACCTTTCTTCTCGGCACAGGCAGTGATTCTGATGCTGGCGGGCGGGTTATTCCAAACTTTCTTAAGAATCTGAATCATTGCATTGCCGACAAAACGTCCAAACAACAACCGCACAGGCACCAATATCAGGAATGGTGGCTGATCTTGGTAGATCAAATTGCCTATGGATTCAGCGAGCAAGAAAATGCCTTGGTATTGTCCGCCGTTGAAAAACCAAACAACTGGGACAGAATCATTGTGTTAAGCATCCTCACCGGAAAAGTGATTCTGGAATTCTGACCTGCGGCACGTCAAATTTGTGGTTGAAACCCAACCACGCAGTGTGGTACTAAACAAACCACACTAAGCGAAAGGGAGAACGCAATGAACTTTGGAGAGACCATTAAAACACTGCGTCTGGCACGCAAGCAGACCCTGCGGCAATTTTGTTTCGAGTTCGGGCACGATCCCAGCAACTGGAGCAAAATCGAGCGCGGAGTAAATCCGCCCCCGAAGGATGACGCCACTCTTGCACGCTGGGCCGCAGATCTTGGCCTAACGGCAGGAACCTCGGAATGGGACAACTTCATGGATCTGGCGGCAGTGGGTCGCGGACAGATCCCAAAGGATCTGATGAGTGATGAAAAGCTGCTGGAAAAGCTCCCCGTTTTTTTCCGCACCGTGCGCGGCGCGGAACTTAACGACGAAAAGCTCGACGCGTTGATCGAAACCATTCGCGGAGTACATTCCCCCAATGAAGATTGATTACCGGTCAAATGAGGAAATCCACGCATGGGCCGATGATTTCCGCGCCATGTTTTCCGATGCTTCCGCGCCTCCGATTGATGTAATCTACATTGCCGAAATCGAACTCGGCCTTGAGATCATCCCGACACCGCACCTTTTTTCGAAAATCGGAATGGATGCTGCGTTGGCTCCTGATCTTGAAACCGTCTATGTAGATGAGGAGTCGTATCTGAAATGGGAGGCCGGACAGCACTGGATCGAGAAGCGGCTCCGCTTTTCGTTTGCCCACGAGTTGGGGCACAGGGTGTTGCACGAAGATCTGATCAAGGAGAGCAAG
>JAUXCB010000016.1 GCA_030619095.1 Verrucomicrobiota bacterium
CCATCAACAAGCGTCCGGCAACCTTCACCCCGCCCACAAGTGAGGTATTAAAAACCCCCTCTCCGAAACTTCGATATAGAAACCCGAACACGGACTGATTCCCACTATACGGATCCAAAATCCGAGTGGTTGGATAGATCTCACTGAAAAACTCCTGATATACTCCAACCCCTGCAATCCAGATCGTAATCAGGTTGAGAACAATAGCGGCAACCAACCCGCCGACGATCACGCGCCACCGGTTCATCAACAAGATAAACGGTACAAAAATCAGGCTCGTTCCCTTCAGCAGACCGGACACAACACAGCCCGAAACGGCCGCACTTGTTCGTTTATAAAAAAGCCCCCAAGCTGCCACTCCCAGGCCCAAAGCCACAAACGGCGTGCTGTTCGCCGTGCGGATCGCCTTCAACATCAGCGGTGAAAATGACCACACGCCCCACCAAAGCAGTCCGGCAAAACGCGAGCCGCCGACACGGCGACTCATTCGGTACGACAACAGACATACCCCCCAACACGACGCCCCTAACAAAACCACCCAGATTCCACGAGCCAACGGATAGGGAAGTAAAGCCAGCGGTGTAAGAAGCAATGCCGTCGGAGGCGGAAGCATATAGCGAAACGAGTCTTCAACACCCCGCTCCAGCGCAATGGCCGCATACTCAGGCTTTGGAACCGAGTTCTCAGGCCAACCGACATTAGCCCGAATATCGGGCTTCGCATCGGGATACATTGCATCTGCGGCTCCCTCCAGCACAACCGCCCCACCCATGTAGTATTGAGCAAAATCCTGACTTCCCTTGTTAACTGGAGAAAAAAACGGCTGAACACCATCGTGATATAACGAAAGAAACGGAACCACCGCCGCAAGCCAAATAAAGGATGTAACAGCAACGCACAAAAAAGCTATCGGCTTTCGCTCCACCCACTCCAAAAAACGAATCCAGCTATTCATCATTAACCCGTTCCTTTGTTCATTTATCTGTATTTCGGTTCGATGAAGACGGGCGGATGCATGTAGAGCGGCTCCAAAGGCTCCGGCGCGGTCTGCATTTCAGCCAGCTCGGCGACCTCTTTGGCGTGCGGAAAAACAGAGTCTCCCATCGATGGGAAATACTGTTTCAGCCGTTCGGCTTCAGAGGAAACCACGATGGTTCCTTCGGGCACATCGACCTCTTCATAAGGAACGAGTTTCCAGTCTTTGTTCTGAACAACTGCAGCCGAGGTCCCCGACCTCGGTCCGCGCCCAAGGGACGCGGCTACAGGAGCCCCGCCCCGTCCTGCCGGGCACCCTTCCGTCTCCGCACTACGTGCTACGCCGAAATACGCCACAGGTGGGGAATCCATTTGCGTACATTCGCGTGGATTCGCGGTTGAATTAAAAAGCCCGATCCAAACCTGTCCGCGGCGGGCATCGCCAACGACGGCGATCTGCCGTAGGGCACCCCGAAGCTTCGGGGTGCCCTTCTGCGCAGACAAGAGTGTCTGCGCCACATGAAGAGCCAGAGCGGCACCGCTGCTGACAGCTCGCACTTCCGTTTTAGACGGCAACGCAAGCGCCTGTGCAATCGCAAAGCTCATCCGCATCCCGGAGAACGACCCCGGGCCGCGACCCACTGCATAGAGGGATATATCGCTATACGATATGTCGGCCTCTTCAATGAGGTTTTCCAAGGTTTGGAAAATGGTGTTGTGGCGCACGCGCTCGGCGATCCAGCTTTTTTCAGCCAGTAACTCGCCGTTTTTGAGCAACGCCACGCTGCCCTGCCGCGAGGAACATTCGATGCCTAATGTAATCATTTTTCTATCGGATCACGAATCTCGCGAATTTTCGCGAATCAAAAATCTAACAATTCTCATTCGTGTAAATTCGCAATCCCATCTCCTTCTTTATTCAATCTCAGCTACGTTTGTTTTAGCGGATTTTCGATCACTTCTATAACCCTCAGCTGCTCGTCGTCGCCGCGTTCAAGGCGCACATGGATGGTGGACGGCGGCAAAAGCTCGCCCGCCCGCTCGGCCCATTCGATAACGGTGATGCCATTGGTTTCCAAATATTCGTCGAGACCCAGATCATACGCTTCTTCAGGGCCTCCAAGGCGATAAAGGTCGATGTGATGAAATGGGACGGCTCCCTGATATTCACTGATGATCGTGTAGGTGGGGCTGCAAACGGGCTCCATAACGCCTGCCGCCTGCGCCAACCCCTGCGCGAAACAGGTTTTGCCCGCACCGAGATTTCCGTGCAGGGCAATCACGACCGGCGTTTCCAGAGTTTGTAAAAATTCCGCTGCAATTTTCCACGTATCGGCAGGGCTGTTGGAGTTCCATTTCATACGAAGCAAAGGGTTTATTCAGAGGCCGTGTTAAATGTAACGGCGAAAGCCTTCGGCGCACTGTGGACTTCCATTTCATCTTCGTAAACGGCAACCGCCTGAACGCGCGCGGGTCCTTCCCCGACGGTGCGTTCGTCGAACATCAGTTCGGTTCCATAGGCGGCGCGAGCAAGCTCGCGACCGTTACAAAGAAGATAAACCTCTTTCGGTTTTTCTCCAGCGCTGGCCTCGGCAGTACAAACGATCTGTTGCGGATCGCGATCCGTGATGCCGCTGATTTTCAGGGATCGCCCTTTTTTATTAATGATCACCGGAAACTCTCTGAAGCCCCCCGGCATCACCTGCCGCCCCGGAATCATCGCTTGCGCGATCAGGCGGATCTCATGATACCCATCGCCCATCTCTTTAAACGGAAGCTCAACCAACGAATTGCCCTCCCCTTGCTTGATCTCTTTTCCGTTGAGCAACGCGCTGTAGGCGGCCTGCGCCCGAGCCGGAAATCTGGCCTCGACGACAAAGGCGGCATCGAGATCGCTCGTGATCTCTTTGCTCAGCCCAATGGCTTTGATCTGCATTGGAAATGCCGTGATCTGTGATAACGGATCGCCAAGCAACAGGATCTGGAAAGGGCTGGCAATGGACTGGTAAAAACTCTCCATGGCCGTGCAACCCGCTGCGTAGTGCGCAAAAAAACGGGCGTGGGGGAATTTGGGCCAGGCATTATAGGGCTCGGTGACCATGCCCGCCGTCACCGTGGCTCCGGCGTCGAGCCACTCGGTACATTTGCTCTGCTTTTTTTGAAACTCGGCCGACCAGCTTGTGAAATGCTCCGCCATCGCACCGGGCGCAAAGGTTCCGAAGTCGGACGGTTTCACATTCTCCGCACCCACCATGACCCCCATCAGGCCGGACTGCCGGGGAACCAGATTGGTGGTAATCACCGCCGTCCCGCCGCGAACCGTCAGTTCAGCCTGCGCATCGGCAAACTGCCACTCGCGCGGAACCGACCGGTCTTCATCGGCAGTTTTTACAAAAAGCACTCGCGGGCCGCTCTTGCTCTGCCGGGCTCGAACGCCATCCTGAATACAGCGCAGCACCGTCTCCATGCTGCTTCCCTTTTCGCCAATGTAACCGAGCATCATGGAGGGGAGCGGCATCTTCTCTTTCAGACCGGCCTTCCAAATATCCAACCCACGCGACGGGAGCTTCTGACCCCCTTCTTTCATCGGCCCGGCGAAAAGCGGCGACAGGATCTGGGCTTTTTCAACCTGTACGAGATCGGGCACCTCTCCGCGCAACAAGGTCAACCCCATAACGGACATCTGCTGGCGGTCATTCGGGGAGGTGACCACCCGGATTGGAAAATCAACCGAATAGACCCATGCAAGAATCTGCTCTTCAAGCCCGCGCTTCCGAAGCGTTTCCATCGCGGGATCAAAAATATGCTGCTTAAATTCTGCAGGGGTACACTCGGTGCGGCCTGTCCTGATCGATTCCGGCAGATCGAGATAGACCGTATTCACCCCCGGCACGCCATGGAATGCTGAAAACACATTGGCTGCTTTTTTGGAGGCCTGCGAGTTCTCGTTTACCAACACGGCCACCTGATGGGGCATCTGAGCTGCGGCCGTTCCGGCCCATAGCAGAACCGCAGAACATCGAATAAAGAATTTTGAACTCCGAAACGCAACCCCCTGCCTCCTTCGATAGTCCCTGTGCGTTATTCGATATTCAACATTCATCTCATCAACCTACTCTCTTGACGAAAACTAGACAAGACTGGATACTTGGTGCGTATGAGAGTTTCTTCCGTCATCCTAATTCTACTTGGGTTCATCCTGTCCGGTCGGGCGATCGACAAAGGGTTCAAGCCCTACCAGATCATCATCGACAAACGTCCCTTCGGCGAGGAACCGCCCGAAGCCGAAACGGTTGAAATTCCGTATAACCAGTCCTTTGCCCGCCATCTGCGCCTCTCCATGCTCTATGAAGGGCCGGGCGGCGACCTGCGTGCCGGGATTATCGATTCGTCCAGAAACAAAAGCTATATTCTGAGCATCGGAGAGATTGAAGACGATCTCGAGCTGGTCGAGGCGGATCTGAAGGGCTCGGAGGCTCTGCTTCGAAAGGGGAAGGAGGTCGCCCTGTTTAAACTAAAAGCCGAAAAGGCCCAACCGCTTTCCAAAAGCCAGCAGGCTTCACGAAAATCCTCTTACGCTGCCCGACGAGCAAGCCGTCAAAAAAAGGCACCGGTAGTTCGTGCAACGCCCACCGCGCCGCAACTGACCGGAGAGGCCCTTCGGAAACATCTGGAACATGTTCAGATGGAGGTCATCCGCAAAGGACAGCCGCCCCTTCCGCTACCGCTCACGCCGGAAATGGATGCTCAACTCGTCGCGGAGGGTGTGCTCGATCCGCAACAATAGAATCGAGAGAAGAATATTCTCTCTCGGCTTCGTCATTCCGGCTGATTGTTATCCATTTTTACAATGGGCCTTATGCATTGTTCACATAGAGCGTCTGGGTCGGGAACGCGAACTCGATGCCCTCTTCATTGAAACGCTTCAGCACCTCTAGATTGAAAAGCTGATCGAATTCGAGAAAGGCCCAGTAGTCTGGCGGAGCAAACCAATAGATTACCAAAATATTCAATGCGGAGTCCTTGAAGTCATTAAAATAGACCCGCGAAGGAAAGTTGGGATGCATTTTCTCGGTGTGTGCATCGAGAGTCTCTTTAATGATCTCCATGGCGCGTTCCACTTTTTCCGGCGGCGTGTTGTAGGTGATCGTGATATTCGCCACTCGCTTGATGTACGGGCGTCTGCTGATGTTGCGAATCATTTTATTGGCCAGCTCGCCGTTGGGAATGGTGACCAGATGCCCGTCCAGTGTGCGGATGCGCGTCGAGCGCATACCGACTTCTTCAACCATTCCGTCTTCGCTATCGACTACAATCCGATCGCCCAACTGGAACGGATGATCGGCAAAGATGACTAGCGATCCGAAAAAGTTTTTAATCGTATCCTGTGCGGCCAGCGCAACGGCCAATCCGCCGACGCCGAGCCCGGCCAGAATCGTCGTGATCGGTTTGTCGCTCAGCTGCTGGGCAATCTGCACCAGTCCGAATAAAACAATCAGGGTACGAAGCGTTTTGCGAACCAGCGGCACCATCATATCGTCGAGCGTGTTTGCTGTTTTCGCGGTCAGGCGTTTCATCCAGTAGTCGGCCAGCTCAACGAGTTGATAAATAATATAGGTGATGGTAACCGTGAACAAAACCCCGACCACATCATCGCGAAAACCGGCAGCGGATTCCGAAAACTCCCGCAGCTTGACGGCCCAGCAGATGCCAAGGACTGCGGTCGGGAACATCACGGTGCGGGAGATCACCGAGAGAACGGTTCGCCGAAATGCCCCGTCCTGAAAACTGGAACGCTCCGCTGTTTTCTCCGCAAAAAACTTCAGGGCCCGTCCGATGACAACCCCGGCAAGAACAATGACCACCATCCAAAAGGTATCCCAACCCGTATTCAATACGTCTGTCTCCATCTCCATCTCCTCTTTCTATCGATCTGCCTGCTTTGTCATTTTGAGCAGGCGGTTTTGATCTGCTGTAGTTATCATATCTTCTGAAAAGCGCCAGCTCCAATTCCCGTGCGCGGTGCCTGGACGGTTCATGCGCGTCCCCTTTCCGAGGAGATCCTGCAACGGAAGGATCGCCCACTTGGCGGGCGAACGCATGGCCAATGCGCACAGATCCTGCTGGATATTTTTTCCGTCGCACTGCAGATAGCTTCGCACCCGGTGGCGCTCGCCTTCATCGGCCTTCTTAAACCAGGTGCGGGTGGTTTCGTTATCGTGTGTTCCCGTGTAAATGACCCGGTTCTCGTCGCGCCCCTCAGGGCGATAGCCGCGCTTGTGCATTTCCTTTTCGCCGAAGCGGAAATGCAGGATGTCCATGCCCGGGAATCCGCAGTTCAAACAGAGCTTTTCGACCGCTTTAGTAATTTCACCCAGATCTTCAGCGATCACATGATCGGCCAACCGGAAGGATCTCCCGAACTCTGAAAAATTCCGCAGGTTTTTTTCCAGCGTTTGGAAAAACTCCAGATTCGGACCTTTGACCCAGCGGCCCTTAATCGCCGTCGGTTCATCGGCCGGGATTTCCCAATAATCCTCAAACGCGCGGAAGTGATCGATCCGCACGATATCCGTCATTTCAAAGCTTCGGTGCATCCGCTCTGTCCACCACTTATAGGCGCTCGCGCGGTGCGCCGCCCAGTCGTAGAGCGGATTGCCCCAGCGCTGGCCCGTTTTGCTGAAATAGTCCGGCGGCACGCCCGCGACCACCGTCGCAGCACCATCCGGGTTCAGAAAAAACAGCTCGCGGTTCGCCCAGACATCGACCGAGTCGCCCGCAACAAAAATCGGGATATCGCCGATCAGTTCGATTTCCAGCGTGTGGAAAAATTTCTTCGTTTTCTTCCAGTGCCTGGAAAAAAGGTATTGGAGCACCTCGTAACGACGGATACTTTTTTCGTATTGTCCACGTGCTTTTTTCAGGGTTTGAAAATCGCGGTCGCGCAGCGCCTCCGGCCACTCCGTCCAGGAGCGGTTGGCGTGCGCTTCGCGCAACGCCATAAACAACGTGTAGTCGTCGAGCCATGCGGCCTCCTGCTTGCAGAAGGTGCGAAATGCAGGGGTTGACTCAAAACGATCCGCCACACGGAAAAGGATCTTTTCACGCGCTTCGATCACCTCGGGAAAATTAATTTTATGCGGATCAAATATTGGGAAGCGGCTCAGGTTGCGGCGGGAGAGCAGGCCTTCTTCGATAAGCACGTCGAAACTGATCAGCAGGTGATTGCCGGCAAAAGCGGAAAGCGAGGAGTAGGGCGAAAAACCGTGGCCGACCGGTCCGGTCGGAAGAATCTGCCAAAGTTTCTGACCCGATTTTGCAAGAAACTCGCCGAAGCACCGAGCGGAGGGGCCCAGCTCTCCCATGCCCCACTCCCCGGGCAGCGAGGTAATGTGGAGTAATATTCCGCTTTTACGTTCGAAATTCATGGGCGGCACAATACGGACAATCAGAGAGGAGTCAACCCATTGGCTGTCAAAAGAAGCCAATTAAGTATCCCAAAGAGGGGGGAGAGGCCGTCTGTCCGGCTAAAAAGGCGATCATCCTGGATTATGCAGATTCGGTTTTCTCATCCAGACATTTGAGATGATAGCTGAAAAGTGCTTCGACCTCTTCCTCGCTTTTCGAATCCAGCCAGACGATCCGCTCCTCAATCGAACGCTGGCGAATCTCATGGAGCGGACACTCTTTGGGGTTGCCCCCCAGTGAACAGCGGAGAATGCGGCCATGCATGGCGAGGCGCACCTCACTCATCTCTTCTCCATTCACTGCTTTTTTCGGCTCACTCACGAAAACAATCTCAACTCCGCCAGGGTTTATTGAGAAACAGTATAAATTGAGGACAATGAATCGTCAAATAAATACGGGGTACCTGCAAGGGTTTATGTGTTCGAGATCTTCTGCTGAATGACCACCAGAATCTCGTCAGGAACACACAGCTGGCCAAAGCCCCTGCCGAGAGAAAGGTCGGGGGTGAAGGCCCCGTGGAAATCGCTGCCGCCGGTGGCGACAAGATCAAAGTCCTCGCAAATTCCTTCAAATGCTTTCTGCTGATGCGGCTGGTGAGATGAATAGTACACTTCCATTCCGCCGAGCCCCTGCTCTTTCAGCTTTTCAACCATCCGGCGCAGTTTATTTCGGGGGAGCCGCAACTGGGCCGGGTGGGCAAGCACCGGCAACCCCCCTGCTCCGCGAATCAGTTCGAGACACTGCACGGGCGTCAGGCGGCGGCGGTCGACATAGGCCGCGCAGTTTTTACCGAGCAGCTGCTTGAACACCTTCCCTTTCCGTTTAAAGTTCCCCTTTCCAATCAGCGCCGCCGCAAAGTGTGGCCGGCCAATCAACTCGTCGGCAGAGTGTTTGCGAACATCTTCCATTGTGATCTTATAGCCAAGCGTCTTGAGCTTTTTCAGCATCTGAAGGTTGCGCTCCTCGCGTCCTGCGCGTACCCATTCAAGCGCCTCCTGCATCGCCGCATTCGACGGATCAAAACCGTACCCGAGAATATGGAGCGTCCTGTCGCCGTACTCTGCGCTCAACTCAATTCCCGACAATGTCTTAACGGAAGATTCTTTTCCTGCCGCCATGAAGCGGTTCAACCCACCCGTGGTATCATGATCGGTGAGTGCCAGCGCGCTCAGACCGGCCTGTTCGGCCAGTTCCAACAGTTCCTCAGGGGTGCTGGAGCCATCGGAGAAAATGGAATGGCAATGTAGATCAATCATAAAGGTCGTTATTTCGTGTTCATTGCGGGATCACAGGCATTTCTTATTTTAGCCAACCCAGCTTTCATACAGTACTATAATCTGATCCAGCCAATCTGCGATCATATTTCCTGACCGTTCGATGGCACGATAGCATGGATGCATTTTATCTGGTCAAGTCCGCCCGAAAACCGTTATGCTCAATGCAGTTAAGGAAATTACAGCCTATGCCGCCCAATGAACAAAACCCTCTTTCTACCGAGCTGAAAACCATACTCAGCGTACTGGGCCGCGGACTCGGAACCGTCTCGGTCTACGGCTTGGATCACCCCTCGGTCGACCAAATTATAGAGCAGACCTTCAGCGAACTGCAAAACGCACTGAAAACCACTCCATCCATCGCTATCGGTTCATTCAACGGAACGCTGACCGTAAACGGAGAACCGGCCAGTGCACATGATATGCCGACAAAAACAATCGAAAAGCGGCTGGTCTCACTGAAAATCTCACATCTGGTGCTCAATAGCGGACTATCTAAAAAGGAACTTAAGCATCTACTGGGGGCCCTCTGCTCCCCCTCGGATGAAAAGATGAAGCAGACCATTTCGTCCGGCGTTCTCAAACATGTGGAGCTCGACAATGTGAAGTATGTCGTCATGCACAAAGGAGAAAAAAAGGTCGGTGCCGGCGGGGACCACGATCAGGGGATCACGTCCAGTGACGAACCAGCACCCTCCGTTCAGGTCGGACAGATCATGGCCTTTCTCAAGGGTGAACCCTCCGCATCCGGTGCCGAAAAAAAGGTGAAAGACCTGCTCTCTGATCCGGAAAAGCTGGGGCAAATGATTATGGATGCCGCCGCCGTGCGGCAGTCCACCCGTTCGCTAGCGGGCGGCGAAAACATGGCCGACATCGTCATTGGCTGTCTGCGACGAACCTATGACGGGATGAAACGTGAAGCAGACTTTCAGGATGCAAAAGGAAAAGCCAGCCTGACCAAAGCCATGATGCTGCTCGAAAAAACCGTCTTAGACAAAATCCGAAATGCGCTGGGCCCCATGAGCCAGAGTGTCGACCGGCGCATTCTCTCCGCGATCAAAGAGATGGAGGAAGAGCAGCACATGGACGTGCTGGCCGCGCACTATTTTGAACAGCGCCGGAAGATAGAAAAAGTCGAAGAGAGAATGATCGACTATATTCAAGAACATGGAGAAGCCAAAGCCCGGGAGCAGTTCACCAGTGCGAATCTTCCTCCCAAAGATTGGCATCGTCTGATGGTGGAGGCCGAAGTTTCTGAAAAAAAATCCGGCGGCGGAATCTCTATGGGTAGCGGCATGGATCTGAGTGCGCTAGCCATAGTGCTCGAAAAAATTGAAGATCTCAGCCACACAGACCCGAACGATCCTCAACAGATCAATACAACCATTCAATCCGCCACAAACGGTCTCTCCACCTACGCCGATCGCATTGAAACCCGCATCAGTGAACTGGAAGGACAGATCGAACTGGAAGAGAAAAAAAGCTCACTGGTCGATAGCAATGCCCGCCACCTCACCCGCGAGGAACTGATGGAAGAAATCTCCAACCTAACTCTGGCCCTCATCCAGCCGCTGACCGTTATCAACGCCTCGGCGGAAGCGGCGCTGGATCATGCCGGACAGGAAAAACAGAAAGAATTTCTGGATCTCGTCTATACCAGTGGCAGGCGAATGGAGAAGCTGTCCAAGCGGCTTATGAAGCTGGTCGGCTACCCTCTCCTGGAAAAACCCATGTAAGTGCCTTTGGAATGGCGGCCGCCACGGTTCCTATGGAAGAGGGGTCGAAAGGACAAATCCGCGTTCAAGTAGACGCTTCGCCCACTGGTTGCGGACATCTTTAGACTTGCATCCCATCACCACGGCGATAATGCGCTGCTCGCCGCGCTTTGCGGTCGCCGTGATGGAAAACCCGCCCTTCCGAAAATAGCCGGTTTTCATGCCGTCGCACCCCTCCACGTTTCGCAGCAGCATGTTCGAGCTAGTCAACGTGACCTTGTGGTTTCCTGGACGGAAATCCCGCATGTAAACGGATGAATATTTATGGATATCGGGATGGGCCTGCATCAGCGCATTGGCTAAACGAGCCATATCGAGCGCGGAAGAGATGTCCACTAACTGTCCCGGCCCCGGCGGCAGTCCGTGCACATTATAAAAAACCGTGTCGGACAGCCCGATCTCCCGCGCCTTGGCGTTCATTTTTTTCGCATGAGCCTCCCGGGTTCCCGAGGAAGTAATGGCCAGCGCGGTCGCCGCATCATTGGCTGAATGGATCGCTGTGGCATACATCAGCTCCTCCAGCGGAAAGACCTCCCCCTCCTTCAGCCAGACCTGCCTGGCCCCGACCAGAGCGATCTCGCGCGTGACTTCCACGGGCTGATTGAGCTTCAGCTTTCCCTCAGCCAGCTCGTCGAGCACCACGAACAGATTCATCATCTTAATCATGCTGGCAGGGTATGCCTCCGCCGAAGCGTGGTCTTCCCACAGAATCGAACCCGTGTTGGCATTCATCACCACCGCGCTGTAATAGGGGTCACGTGAGCGTGCCTCAATGGCCTCGGCACAAAGCGCGCTTCCACCCAGTAAAAGAAGAAGGCCCGGACATTTGCAGCGGCTGGAAAAACTATTTTTGAATAAATTGATTTTCATAGCCGTGCAATGTAGCAGACCCTAACGACCCGTAGAATTCAATTTTTGCCCTTCTGTACAACCGGATCCATTTTGATCATAATTCTTTTCCTCCGGGGTTGCGATTCGCAAAAAAACAGGGATGATGCCCCCTCATTCGAAAGGGAGCACGTAAAGCGGGTTCCCTCCTTTTTACAGGAGGTGGCATGTTCGATCTGTTTCAGAAAAAACGCGGAACGTTTAAAAACGATATTCTTTCAGGCATCACCGTAGCACTGGCGCTCG
>JAUXCB010000212.1 GCA_030619095.1 Verrucomicrobiota bacterium
AGGGACAAATTTCGGATATTCAGCACGGAAAATGCAATTACGGAGTGCATAAATTTTCGTACCATTCCAGATAGGGGCTTTTGAGCGAAATTTTCGCGGGGGCTATACGATGAACCACCCCCGCCGTTTTCTTCGGACGATCGAGCGCGGTGTAGCAGGCCAGAAGTGGAACGAGGCTGTTTACATCTATATCTACTTTTTCACAGGCTGGCTCCAGAAGGGGCGCGGCTTTTTCAAATTCCCCTTTACGGGCGAGAATGGTTCCCAGCGTGTGCGCAATTTGACGTGAGCCGAAGGTGTCGATGCGTTGGGCCTTTCTTGCCCAACTCTCCGCTTGCGGCAAAAACCCCAATTCTTGCATATACCAAGCGCAGTTATTTAAAACAGTCGGGTTTTCTATGAACTGAAGGCCGCGCTCCAGCGATTTCGCCGCTACGTTCCTGTCGGCTTTACCCACGGAGAGCATGTACAGAAGCTGATGGACAGCGGATGCGTTTATCTCAATGTCCAAGCCGTTCCATAAAGCGGTTTCCGCATCTGTATCGTTTTCTTCTTCAACCAATTCATTGGCCAGCATGAACCATGCGGAAGCTTCTTTTGGCGGGGTTTGTTGCGCCCACGAGAAGAGGAGGCCCCCGTCTGGGTCGACGTCTGTCCGCTGAGTCAGATACTGAATGGCCGTAGACAGAGTTTGGGGATCCGGCTTCAGCTCATAGCTGTACAGCAGAGAATCCTGTGCGAGCTCCCCGTCTCCTGTGGCGGCCTGATAGGATGCCATCGCATAGAACGCTTCCGGGCTGTTTGGATTGATTCGCAGGACAGCACGCGCCAGAGGGATGTCGCTCTTGTTCGCATGGAACATGGCCTGAATGCAGTCCTCGTTCAGAAAGGTCCAGTCGGGGAACTCATTAAGGACTTCACGGTAGCAGTTATACGCTTGAAGCCATTCTCCGAGATGCGCCGCAATATCGCCTTTTCCGATGGTTACGCCCTCATAGGGCCCCATGCGTGAGCTGTAGCGGCTGAACCACGGATCCATAGCCTGGAGGTCGTTTTCTGCCAACAGGGCTTGCAGTCCGACCCGCCACCCTCTGAATGAGTTCGGGTTGCGGTCGCAAAAGGCCGTCATCATCCGTCGGGCCTCGTTTGGTTTGCCCTGTTTGATCAACAGGTCGGCGTGCAGACATTCGGTCGCGTTGGTCAGGACATTTTTTTCTTCACCAAGCCCGATGATTTGCCGGGCGGCCTCATAATCTTCTGCCCGTTCTGCATGTTTTGCGAAAGCAAGATAGGTCTGTTCCTCCCCATCATTTTGGTCGGCGATCTTTTTGATAGAGGTTGCGTTCCACGGTTCAAGAAGGGCAAGGGCCTGCTGTGCGGCCGGGTCGTCCGGAGCAATCTGTGCGGCTCGTTTCAGCATAAAGCGGGCGGAAGGGTGAGGTTGAGGAAGAAGGGAAAACAGGGATTCTCCCCGACGACGATAGAAAGAGGAACAGCGCAACGTTCCGTTCCAGGTGGTCAGGTCAGAAAGGTCCTGTGTAGACCTGCGTTCGATCTGTTTGATCCAGGGGGCTGTGGGGTCCAGCAACGCGCAGAGATTGAACGCGGCAACCGTGTTGCCGGGTTTAAGCGCAAGGGCCATGCGGTAGGCGGTTTCCGCTTCCGGCAGAAAGCCAAAATCCTGTTGGAGAACCCCGGTATTATTTACCTGCCGACTCAGCTCTTCACGGATACTTTTGACCCACAGAGGCAGAGGGGCGGCATAGTCGGCAAGAAGAGCAGACCACTGCTCCGTAAAGGTGGTTTGTTTGGCATATTGGCGCGCAACCTCTTCTTTGGAGAGGGTTTTGCGCAGTGCCGGACGAACAAGAAATCCCTCGGGAATCAGTTGAATCTGTTCGTTCCTGGGCAGGGAGGTGTTCGACGGAAGAAACAGACGGATATGCTTTGCCCGCTCCGGGGCGGACCGTATCCCCGCATGCCAGCCGGTCAAAGGCCCCGCAGCAGCCCATGTGGCAACCCGCCGCACACCAAACCAGTCGGCGAGAGATTTAATTTTTAAATTCTGGAAGATGTTCTCTGTCGGGGAAACAAAAAGAAGTTCCGCGGAGTCCGGGGCGCTTCCCTCTAAAAAGGAGGTCCAGCTGGCCCCGGAGATCAGGGATCCGTTCGGAATCGTTGCCAGCGCCTCCTGTGTGATTTTACGCATCAGGGCATTACGAAGCCGGGCGTGGCGCTGTTTCGGATGCCCGGTGATCCCGACCAGAGCGCTCAAAACAATAGCTGAAAACATGCTGCCAAACCGGAGAGCCGGATTCAATCCCGGGGAGGAAAGAACATGGATCAGCCGTCCAAATAGTATGCCGCTGCTTGCGGCGGCGGCCAGCAGCATTAATAGAGGAAACTGCTTGGCCGGGACAACCCGGTATCCGGCACCGGTTAACAGCCAAAGCGGAATGTAGAGGCAGAGAATGAACCCCAGAGCTTTCCACAGGGGCGAAATGCGCTGCGCTCTATAAACCGTTTCCACCGTTGCGATGGGTCCTGCGCATGCCAGCAGCAGGAGCAACATTCCCGGTTCCTGGAGCAGGAGTTGGGTCTGTGATCCCCAGTTGCTAGAAAGCCGCTCCGTTAATTGTAAAAATGAATAGGCGGGCAGAGGCAACCCGCAGAGCCATCCGCCCATGAAATACCCACCCGTCAGTGCGGGGAATGTCGCAAGCAGGGAGAGCAGGGTGGAACGGCATTTGTGCGTCCAGAACAGATCAAGCAGAAGGATTCCACCGGCAAGCCACAGAAGGAACACCGAATGCCAGCTTCCGACTCCGCAGAGAAAAAGAAAGGCAAGGCCGAATCGGATGCGGCCGGACTGAAAATAGGATTGAATCAGCAAGACAGCACCCAGCGTGAACAACAGCTCAAGCGAGTAGGTACAGACTTCCGTAGTCATGCTGCAAACCTGCATTTCCCAGCACAGAGCAAGCAGGCCCGCACCAAGCAGGCTGCCGAACAGAGCGTGGGAAGCCCCTTCGTTTTTTCTGCGCCAGTGGAGTTGACGGCGAATAACGAAAAACAGCAGCACGATGCAAAGGGCTCCCATTGCGGCGTTGACCCCATGAGAGAGCCTCATAGCGTGATCCCCTCCGACCGCTTTGATCAGCGAGATCAGAGCCTCCCATAAAAACCAGAGGGAGCAGGGAACGGTGCCGGCCTTTCGAAATAGTGATGCCGTGCTGGAACTGCCGAAAAAATGAACGGATGGGCAGAGAAAAAACAGCAGGGCGGCGAGCCATAAAGCCATCGGAAGCAGAGGCCGGAG
>JAUXCB010000061.1 GCA_030619095.1 Verrucomicrobiota bacterium
GTGTTCATTCGTGTGGATTCGTGGTTCAACTCTCCCTAATGCGCCTGAAGCCAGTTTTCTCCCTGTCCGCAATCGACGATGAGGGGGACGGAGAGGGGCAGGGCGTCTTCCATCAATTTTTGAATTTCGGGAATGAGTTGCTGTTCGTCGTTGTGGAGATCGAAGACGAGTTCGTCGTGTACCTGAAGCAGGAGCTTTGTTTTGGCCTGTTTTTCTTCGAGCATTTTTTGGATGCGGATCATGGCGATTTTAATGAGGTCGGCGGCAGATCCCTGAATCGGCGCGTTGATGGCGTAGCGCTCGGCGGCGGAGCGGACGGTTCCGTTGCTGGAGTTGATGTCGCGGATATGGCGACGGCGTCCGGCGATGGTTTCGACGTAGCCGTTCTCTTTTGCTCCGGCGATGACGCCCTCCATGAAGGTTTTCACAGCGGGGTATTGCGCGAAGTAGTTTTCGATAATTTCGGATGCCTCTTTGCGAGGGATGCGCAGGCGTTGCGAAAGGCCGAAGGCGGAGATGCCGTAGATGATGCCGAAGTTGACCATTTTGGAGCGGCGGCGCTGCTCTTTGGTCACGTCATTCGGTTCCACACCAAAGACGCGCGCGGCGGTGGCGGTATGAATATCTTCGCCATCAATAAAGGCCTGCTTCATGCCTTTGTCGCCACTCAAGTGCGCCATAATGCGCAGCTCGATCTGTGAGTAGTCGGCGGCCAGCAGGGTGAACTCTTTGGAGGCGGCGACAAACGCGCGGCGGATTTCCTGTCCTTGTTCGGTGCGGATGGGAATGTTCTGAATGTTGGGGTTGCTAGATGCCAGTCGTCCAGTGGTGGTGACCGCCTGATTAAAAGAGGTGTGGATGCGACCCGTGCTTTCGGCGATGCATTCGGGCAGGGCATCGACGTAGGTGCTCTTCAATTTGGTCGCGCTGCGGTTGTCGAGAATGGTCTGAATAATTTCGTGATCACCCGCTAGTTTTTGTAGCACTTCTTCATTTGTTTGATACTGCCCCGTTTTGGTTTTTTTTGGTTTGTCGACCAGGGCCATCTCGTCGAACAGCACTTCGCCGAGCTGTTTGGGGGAGTTGAGATTAAACTCGCGTCCCGCGAGTTTAAATATTTCGTTTTGATATGTGGCAATTTGGGTTGCCAGTTTTTCTGAAATTTCCGCAAGAGCATCAACATCCAGTGAAATCCCATTCGCTTCCATTTCGACCAGTACCGGAATGAGCGGGCACTCGATCTCTTCAAAGGGCTTGTGAAGCCCGTTTTTTTGAAGAAGAGGCTCAAAGACACCTTTGAGCTGCACGGTCACATCCGCGTCTTCGCAGGCGTAGTCGCTCAGCTTGTCGAGCGGCACATCCGTCATCTTGATCTGCTCTTTTTTCTTTTCGCCGATGAGTGCGGCGATCGGAACCGGCGTGTAGCCGAGGTAGGTGCCGGCGAGGCGGTCGAGCCCGTGTCGCTGGTCGGGGTCGAGCAGGTAGTGCGCGATCATGGTGTCGAACAGCGGGCCGTTCACTTCAATGCCCGCTTCGCGCAGCATGGCGATATCGAATTTCAGGTTGTGGCCGACCTTTTCGTTTCCTTCATTCGCAAAGAGTGGCGCGAAAGGTTCGAGTGCCTTTTGCATTTCCACTCCGTCAGGCGGAAGGGTGACGTACCACGCTTCGTGCGGCTGGATGGCGAAGGAGATGCCGACGAGCTTGTCACTGCGCGGATCCAGTCCGGTTGTTTCCACATCAAAGCAGAAGCTTGACGCTTGACCCAATTGGGCCGCGAGCGCGACACGCTCTTCGAGCGTCTGCACCAGATGGTAGCGGTGCTTCACGTCCTCGATGGTTTTATAGACCGGCTCCTCCGCCTTCTCTTTCTCGGCGGCCTGTCCTGAGCTTTGTCGAAGGGCGAAGGCAAACAGGTCGCCTTGACCGGCGGTGTCGGCGGGCGCGGAAAATCCAGCGCCCAGTGCGGGCGGCGGCGCTTTACCGAAGAGACGCTTGGAGAAAGATGTGAATTCAAATTCAGCAAAAAGGAAGGACAACTTGTCCTCGTCGTACTCGTGGCGAATGAGTCCGGCGGGATCGACATCGACCGGCACTTCGGTGTGGATCGTGACCAGTCGTTTGCAGAGGTGCGCCCGTTCGACATTCGCTTCGATATTTTCTTTCTGCTTTCCCTTCAGTTCATCGGTGTGTTTGAGCAGGTTTTCGAGCGAGCCGTATTGTGCGATCAGCTTTTGCGCGGTTTTGGGGCCGATGCCCGGAATGCCGGGAATATTATCGGCCGCGTCGCCGGCCATCCCGAGAAGGTCGATGACCTGTTCGACTTTTTCGATGCCCCACTGTTCGAGCACTTCTTTGATGCCGAGCACTTCGGGGTCCGCCCCTTTTTTTGCGGGCTTCATCATAAAGGTGTGTTCGTCGACGAGCTGGGCGAAATCTTTGTCGGGCGTGACCATGTAGGTATCAAACCCCTCTTTTTCCGCGCGGCGCGCGAGCGTGCCGATAATGTCATCGGCTTCGAAGCCCTGTTTCGTGAGCACGGGAATATGGAAGGCGGCGAGGAATTCTTTGATCTGCGGGACGGCGGCGCGGATCTCTTCGGGAGTCTCTTCGCGCTGCGCTTTGTATTCCGGAAATGCATCGTGGCGGAAGGTCGGCCCGGAGAGATCAAAGGCCACCGCTAGGTGCGTCGGCTCCTGCTTATCGATGATTTCCAGCAGGGCATTGATGAAGCCGAACACGGCGGAGACGTTTTTGCCCTTTGAATTGATCATCGGGTTGCGCATGAAGGCAAAGTAGGAGCGATAGACCAACGCCATTCCATCGAGAAGAAAAAGTTTTTTGCTCATGAGAGCGAGTGTAGCGGTTTTTCCAATGTTTGGAAAAGCCGCAAACTCGCAGTTCAAGGCTTAAACGCTAAAAGCCGGAGGCCGGAAGGTCTGGACGGTTGACGTTCAACATAAAGGTGCAGGGCGACTGCTACAGAAAAGGATTAGCATGGCGGCGGGGGTAATTCGGGCTAGAGCGCCCGTTTTTCGCTACGGCCGGCGATGCGGTTGTAGAGCCACGCCAGAATGGCGCCGCCGATGAAGGCATCGACAAACCCGTAGAGAAGCCCCAGAAGGCTGCCCAGCGGGCTGATGGTGTATCCGCGGTAGAGCCGCCCGATCATGGTGACCTCATTCGTAATTCCCTCGAAGGCGATAATCCACCAGGTGAGCGCGAAGAGGCCGAGGCCCCACAGGATGCCGCAGGCGAGGGCAAACGCTTGGATGTTCAGTTTCATGATCTTCCCTCCGCAGTTGAGTTACCCGATGATGGCCAGCGCGGCCCATGGAATGACATTGAAGACGATGATCAACAGCTTGTAGAACCCGAGGAATGAGTAGATCGCGATCGTGAACGCGTCCCGTGAGATATCGAACCATTTGCTGTGCATTTTGTAGGCCCAGTCGGCGCACTTGATGCAAAGTCCGAATGAGAGCCACAGCAGGCCGAAGTTGATGAGGGTACACCACATGAAGAAGGCTTTGAGCATTTCAATATTCATCATCTCTCTCCTTGGTTATATCGGGTAACGTAGCGGATTTTTCGGGTGGTTGAAATCTTATTGCGAATGAGAATTTACGGCCTAAAATAGGGGCTGAAAGAGGAGGGTGTATGAAGATTGTAACGCGGAGTTTGTTTTTGCTGGTGCCGGTTCTGTTGGTCGGTTGTGGTGCCGCGGTGGAGGAACTGGATGCCGGAGCGGAGATGGCTGTTACGAACGAGACGGTTGAGATCACTGAGTTGCAGAAAATAGTGGGGGAATACGAAGCGGCGGTGGTCGAGAAGATTGCAGAGCTGGAGGCATTGAAGGAAAAGGTGCGGGAAATTCCGATTGGCGAGATGGTGGATGAGCAGACCAAGGTTTTTAAAGGGGCTGTGGAGGAGGTTGCCGATTCGCTGGGAAAAATGATGGAGGATTTGGCGGGACATCTGGATGAGTTGACACCGGAGGCGGATCAGAAATAAACGGTCGGAGTTTTTGTTTCTGTTTGAACGCCGCTCGGCAGATGGGCGGTTTTTTGTTTCAGCTTTTGAAAACAGTTGTCGAAGGCGTGGTGGGCGTGTATCTTTTCCTCTTCGCGCCGCGCGCATGTGCTCGGCGGTGAATTTGACAACAATCACAATCCAAGGAGAGCAACAATGAAGGGTATTCCGATTGCAGGTGTGCGTAATTTCGCTTTGATGGGGCATACGGGGAGCGGAAAAACCTCGTTGCTGGATGTAATGCTCAATATCCTCGGAACCAATGATCGCATCGGCTCTCCGGATGATAAAACCAGTATGGCTGACTGGACTCCTGAAGAGCAGGAGCATGAGATTTCCATTTTTGCCAAGCCTTTCGACGGGGTGTACACTGCCGCCAGTGGAAAACAACGCCGCTTTGTCGTCACCGACACCCCCGGCTACGCCGATTTTATTGGACAGCTCATTTGCGCCGCCGAGACCAGCGATGCCTCACTGCTTGTTATCGATGCGATTTCTGGTATTCAGGTTGGAACCACTCGCGCCTGGAAGGTGTGCGAAAAGCGAAATTTGCCACGTGGGATCGTGATTAACGGTCTCGATAAGGATGATGCCAGTTTCGAGAAGGCATTGTCTGAAATCAAAGCACAGTGGGGCGACAGCCGTTGTGTGCCCGTTGTTTTGCCAACCCCGGACGGAGCCTCCGAGGTGGACATTCTCAATACCCCCGCCGCCGAGATCCCCGCAGAGTTGGCCGATACGGTCAAGGCCATCAAAGATCATTTGATCGAGCTCGCCGCCGAAACCGACGACGCGCTGATGGGAAAATATTTTGAAGGCGAAGAGCTTACGGCCGACGAATTTTCCGACGGCCTGCGCAAAGCCGTTCACGACGCCATTCTGATTCCTGTTTTTGCCTGCTCGGCCAAATCGCATGTCGGCGTGCAAGAGACGATGGACTCCATCAGCCGCCTGTTCCCGTCGCCGGAAGACTATCCGGTGAAATGCGCCGACGGCCACGAAGTGGAAACCTGCGAAAACGAGCCGTTCGCCGGGATCGTCCGCCGCTCTGTCAACGACCCTTTTGTCGGGCAGCTCAGCTTTGTGCGCGTTTACCGGGGAACGCTCACGCCCAACTGCGAAGTGTTCAACACCACCAAAGGCGAAAAAGAGCGCATCGGCAACATCCTGTTTGTGAACGGTAAAAAACAGACCGACTGCCAGGAAGCGAAAGCCGGGGATGTGATTGCGATTCCCAAGCTTAAAAACACCTTCCTCAACGACACGCTTTGCGCCGTCGGCGAGAAGATCACGTTCAAGCCCATCGAATTCCCGAACCCCGTCGCCGCCTACGCGGTGGAGCCGAAAACCAAAGGGGACGAGGACAAGATCGGTGTCGCCCTCCAGCGCGCCGCCGCCGAAGATCCCTCCATCCGGGTCGAGCGGAACAAAGAAACCCACGAAACCATTCTGTGGGGCATGGGCGACATGCATCTCGATGTGACGATTGAGCACATCAAGCACCGTAGCAAAGTCGATATTTCCCACCACACTCCGAAAGTGGCCTACAAGGAAACCATCACCGGCACCGGCGAAGGCCACTATAAACACAGGAAACAATCCGGGGGCCGCGGGCAGTATGGGGAGTGCTACGTTCGGATTCGCCCCAAAAACTCACCCGATGAAGAAGGGTTCGCCAACAAAATTGTCGGCGGTGCAATTCCCGGAAACTTCATTCCTGCCTGTCAAAAAGGGTTTGTGGAGGGGATGACCAAAGGGCCGTTGGTCGGTGCGGAAGTCACCAACGTGGTGGTGGAGCTATATGATGGATCGTACCATGATGTGGACTCCTCTGAGGTCGCTTTCAAGATTGCCGGATCACGCGCCCTGCACGAGGCCATCGAGAATGCCAATCCCGTTCTTCTTGAGCCGATCATGAGTGTACACGTCATGGTACCCGACGAATTCATGGGCGACATCAGCGGCATTCTGAATACCAAGCGCGGACGGATTCTCGGCATGGGACAGGAAGATGGACTCCAGGTGATCGAGGCCGACGTGCCGCAGGTCGAAATGTTCAAGTTCTGCTCCGAACTGCGCTCCATCACCAGTGGCCGCGGCTCCTTCGAAATGGAGTTCTCTCGCTATGAGCAGGTCGTGGCGAACATTGCCCAGAAAGTGATCGCCGCCGCCCGGAAGGCCAAAGAAGACGCTCACTAGCGTTTCGTGCGGGGGGAGGGGCCAGGTTTGAAGTGAAGCCGTAATGTTTAATATTCAGACCTGACCCCGATCTCTTGACCCCGATCTCCTCGATTTGATCGGAAACCCGTCACGCCGTATTGAAAAGGAGGCGGAGTGCGGGTTGACTTATTAAAAACAATAAGGTATCAATTTTAATGATGTGGAACATTCTTGAACACCGGAGCATTGCGAGGACGTGTAAAAAACTTCCGGTTCGGGTGGTGAAAAAATACGAGCTTTGGAAAGACATTGTTTTTAGGCACGGCCCGGACAAGCTGCGGGAGTTCCCGGGGCTCCACGACGAAAAGCTAAAAGGCGACCGCGCGGGGCAAAGGTCTTCAAGATTAAGCCTTCAGTACCGGGTGATTTACAGGGTGGAAAAAGAGATCGTGACCGTAAAAGTCATCGATATCAACGCGCACAAATATTGAGGTGAATTATGAAAAAGAATACTGAATTTGTTTCGGCGACTCAGCACGCAACGTTGACGACCGGAGAGACCATTCGGATGCTTCGTGAACTCAAGGGATGGACGCAGGAGCAGCTCGCCGAACAGTCGGGCCTCCATGCCAAAAACATCAGCCTGCTCGAAAACGGTCGGATTGATATCGGGAAAAAACGCGCCGAGCAGCTCGCCAAAGCCTTCGGCGTCCATCCCTCCATTATCATGTTCCCCGAATACGAAGCTGATTTGATCGGGAAGGCGGCATAGGGGAAGGGGATATTTTTTGCCACAAAAATCACAAAAGTTCGCAAAAAGGGAAAGAGTTTTTGACCGGATTAACTGGATGTTGGGTAGGGCGCGTCTCTCCGCGTGCCGCGCCGTAGCTGTTCGAAGGCGGGAGACCGCCGCAAAATGATGAAATAATAGGACTGACATCGGCGGTGCATTCGAGAGAATGCATTCGGTGAAAATAAAACTTGAGATAGTCCGTGATGATGAATAAAGGCGGAACGTTTACAACAGAGGAAGAAGTGACCAGCGTCACAGAGTCTAAGCCCCACCTTGTTATTCTCGGTGCGGGCGCGAGCCGCGCTGCTTTCCCAAATGGGGAGCGAAATGAGCGGTCTTTGCCCTTAATGGAGGATTTTATATCAACGTTATCGCTCGCTCCATTATTCGCAAAGTATGGCTACGCGCCCATTAATCATAACATTGAGGAGGTCTACTCCGATATTTTCGAAAAACGGCCTAACTCTTCGCTACTTTTAGAGCTCGAATCCTCAATCTTCTCGTATTTCGCAGAAATGGCCCTTCCCGATGAACCGACCATATATGACCACCTTGTTCTCTCTCTGCGGCCCAAGGATTTTATAGCCACGTTTAACTGGGATCCTTTCTTGGTGCAGGCGGTAAAGAGAAACGGTGAATATGCGCCGTCGCCCCAATTAATATTTCTTCACGGGAATGTTGCGATTGGCCACTGTATGAAGTGCAAATGCATGGGGCCTTATGACTGGACTTGTTCTAATTGCGGATGTTCATACACAAGGAGCAAGCTTCTTTATCCTGTTCGCAAAAAGGATTATTCATCTCCTTTTATTTCTTCACAATGGAATACCGTTCAGGAGGTTCTCAGTGTCGCTTCCATGGTGCATATTTTTGGATACGGAGCGCCTGTGTCCGATGTGCAGGCCATCAAGCTTATGAAGGATGGTTGGGGGGAGTCGAAGGATAGGAAAATGGAACAAGTAGGAATGATAAACAAGCTGCCTGAAGAGGTTTTGTATCGTACTTGGGAGCCATTTATTCATAGCAGTCATTATCACACCACAACTGATTTCTTTGATTCTTGGATATCAAAGCATCCTCGCCGAACCATTGAGGCATATTTTGCCCAACATTGGGAGGGGCGGTTCGTTCA
>JAUXCB010000167.1 GCA_030619095.1 Verrucomicrobiota bacterium
AACAAATCGCAGACGGCTCGCACAAAGGCTCTGGCAGAATTTAAAGCGGGCAAGGTGCGTGCACTCGTTGCCACCGATATCGCCGCGCGCGGCATCGATGTGGACGGCATCACCCACGTGGTGAACTACGATCTGCCCGAAGAGCCGGAAACCTACATTCACCGCATCGGACGCACCGCGCGCGCCGGAGCCGATGGCGATGCCGTTTCGTTCTGCTCCGCCCGCGAGCGCGAGTGGTTGCGCCAGATCGAGAATCTGATCCGCAAAGAGGTTCCGGTCGACAGCGACCACAAATACCACTCCGAGGTCGCGCGCCGCGCCACCGGTTCCGATGCGCGCCCCGAGCCGAAAGGCCGTCAGGGTCAGCGCCGAGGAGGTCGTTCCGGCGGAGGCCGCTCCGGTGGCGGTGGAAACCGACGCCGTAGATAAGGAATAGTTCCCACCATAGAGTTCACTGAGGCGCAGAGCGTTTTTATATACCGGAAGCGATGCGGGATGAAGAGAGGTAAACCTACCTCTGAAATGATTTTTTCCTGCTGCTGTTTTGTACATCTTTTGTCTCTGTGCCTCAGTGAACTCTGTGGTTATATTCTTGGTTTTCCCCGTTGCTATCTCCGTTTTTAGCATTGCACCGCAAGACCCGAGACCCGATAATTTCCTTCGCCATGAAGGGGTTGAGTAAAATAAAAAATTTCCACCGCTTCCCGCGCCTGCCGGTCGTGGTTGCGGGGTGTTTGTGGCTTTTGTTTTCCGCAGCATCTCCAGCGAAAGATGTTAGCCAGCAGCGGCTCCAAATGATTCGGCGGGATATTGCCGGCCGCGGCATTTGCGATCCCGAAACGCTTGACGCGATGCGGACGGTTCCGCGCGAAGAGTTTGTGCCGGTCAACCTGCGTTCCTCTGCCTATTATGATCGACCGTTGCCAATCGGGTATGGTCAGACTATTTCTCAACCGTATATCGTCGCCTTCATGACTGAAATACTGAACCTGCAACCTGCGAGCCGGGTGCTAGAAGTCGGTACTGGATCCGGCTATCAGGCTGCGGTCCTGGCAGAAATCGCAGGGGAGGTTTTCACGATTGAAATTGTCGAGCCACTTGGTGTGTCGGCCCAAACCCGTCTAGGCAGCCTGGGTTATACCAATGTTCAGACCCGGATCGGCGACGGCTACTACGGCTGGCCGGATCAGTCGCCGTTCGATACGATCATTGTAACCGCAGCGGCATCGCATATTCCGCCGCCGCTGATTGAGCAACTCAAGCCCGGCGGACGCATGATCATTCCCGTCGGCTCTGTGATGCAGGTTCAGCATCTGTTGCTGGTGCAAAAGGATTTGCAGGGCAAGGTTACCCAGCGCAGCATCATGCCCGTCCGCTTTGTTCCATTGACCCGCGGCTCCGGGAGAAGAAGATGAAATCCGGGGCATCAGCCTCCGATCGGATGCTCTACTTCGCGGTGGCGCTTATCGGCGCGGTCGGGCTGGCTTATGAGCTGGCCTTGATGCGTATTTTTTCCATCACGCAGTGGCATCACTTTGCCTATATGATCATCAGCATCGCCATGCTGGGCTTCGGTTCGGCCGGCACTGTTCTCGCGGTCGTCTCCTCGAAGATTCGCGGGCGGGAGCGCGGATGGCTTGGGGCGGCCTCGGTCGGCTTCGCCTTCAGCATTCCTGCCTGCTATATTCTCGGGCAGGTTATCCCGTTCGAAACGTTTCATTTGTCCAGTAGCCCAGTGCAGCTGATCCATCTGTTGACGCTCTATCTCGTGCTTTCCTTCCCTTTTTTCCTGTGCGCACTCTGCATCAATATTACATTCCTGATGCGTCCGGACCGTATCGGCCCTCTGTACGGTGTGAATATGGCGGGCTCTGCCGCGGGGGCCCTGATTGTCACGTTGCTTCTCTTTCAGGTCTCGCCGGCTGCCCTGCCTGCGCTGTTGGCGCTGTTAGCCTGGGTCGCCGCGCTGTTGCTGATCGGAACCGTTGCGCAGAAATGGAAGCGAGTCCTCACCGTTGTGCTATTGATATTTGCGGCTTTTTCACTCGGTGTGTCGCCGCGTGTTTCAGACTACAAGGGCCTATCCTATGTCCTTCAGCTTCCGGACAGCCGCATCGTGGCGCGGGCGCGCAGCCCGATGTCCGAGATTACTGCGGTTTCCTCTTCCCTGATTCGCGAAACCCCAGGCCAGCTTTCTGGCTATCCGATGGATTCCTTGGGCCCCCTTCCCGAACAGGTCGGGCTTTTTTTTGACGCCGGGTCCTTGTCGGTTATCAACCGTTTTGACGGCGACCTTGCCCCGTTTGCATTTCTCGACTATGTCACCGCCGCGTTGCCCTATCATCTTACTACCCAACCCCGAACTCTGGTGATTGGCGCCGGCGGCGGAACCGATGTGCTGATGGCTCTTGCTCACGGGGCTCCGATGGTGACCGCGGTTGAGATCAACCCCTCGGTTTTTCCCATGATCGAGCAGCATTTCGATTCCTTTTCCGGCGGACTGTACCGCCGACCGGACGTAAAAGCGGTTCATGCGGAAGCCCGGCATTTCCTGCACACAACCCCTGCGAAATTTGATCTGATTCATCTTTCGCTGATCGATGCCTTCACGACGGCGGCCTCCGGCGTGTCCGCCCTGAACGAAAGCTATTTGTACACCCGCGAAGCCCTGCAACTTGATTTGCAGCGTCTCAGCCCTCGCGGCATTCTCAGCATCACGCGCTGGATCAAAACCCCGGCGCGCGACACCATCAAGCTCTTTGCAACCGCCGTTGAAGCTCTTGAGGCCGAGGGCATTTCCGATCCCGGTGCACACCTGTTGTGGATCCGCTCATGGAATACCGCAACCGTTCTTGTTTCCCGAAACCCATGGACCGTCCGGCAACGCGCGGCGGCGATGCGGTTTTGCGAAGAACGCGGGTTCGATCTGTGCCATGCCCCCGGTCTTCCGCCCGAGCTGGTCAATCGGTTCATCATTCTGCCTCGTCCCGTTTACTATGACGCCGCCCAGGCGCTTCTGTCCGGAAACCGGCAGAACTACTACCGGCGCTTTCTTTTTCACATCCGTCCCGCCACCGACAACTGCCCCTACTTTTTTCGCTTCTTTAAATGGAGCGCGTTGAAACGCCTGCTGGACGGTATGGGCACGGAATGGATTCCGTTTGTCGAATGGGGCTACCTCGCGCTCCTTGCCACGCTGTTGCAGGGCACCGTGGCCGCTTTGATCTGTATTCTCGCTCCGCTGGTAGCTTTCCGGCGGGAAGGGCTTTCCGGGCTTCCCGCGCTGCGGGGCATGGCCTACTTCGGCGCGACGGGCATGGCGTATATGTTTGTCGAGATTGCCTTTATCCAGAAAATTATGCTGTTTCTGGCCTACCCAATCTACGCCGTTGCCGTGGTGTTGCTCAGTTTTCTACTTTGCTCCGGATTGGGTGCCGCATGGTCGAGCCAGCGGGTCGCGGCCGATCCCCGCCTGCATCGGCGCTGCATGGTCGGGTTGCTGGTTTTTCTGGGCGGGGTAACTCTCCTTCTTCAGGTTGCAACTCCGATGCTGATCTCCTTGCCCGAAACGGCCCGGATTTGTGCGGCCCTGCTGCTGCCCGCCCCGCTGGCCTTCTTCATGGGCGTCCCGTTTCCGTCCGGACTGGAAGCCATCGGAACGCGACAGGTTCCGTTCATCCCTTGGGCCTGGGGGGTCAACGGCGTCTTATCCGTCGTCGCCACTCCGGTTGCCATGTTGATTGCTATGCATGCCGGGCTGAACGCTCTCATCGCCGCCGCCGCACTGCTCTACCTGATGGTCGCGATCCTGTTTAAGCGCATCTGATACGCAGAGCCAACGGATGCCATTGCGCCCAACCTTTGGAGTTTTGTTCCTGTTTTTTCCAACCCTTGGAAATTGCAATTGGAACAGGCATAGGGATAATGGGCGGCCTTATGAGAAAAAACCATTTCAGCCAAATCGATAACGGCATCAACCTTGAGGAGTTTATTAACGTGGAAGAAAAACGATACGACGGACGGGCTCCTGATGAATTGCGCCCTGTAAAATTTACCCCCGATTTCACCATTAACGCTAAGGCCTCCGTGCTGGTTGAAATGGGCAATACCAAGGTCATTTGCGCGGTCAGCGTCGACGAAAGCGTTCCGCCTTGGATGCGCCGCGACAACAAGCCGGGCGGCTGGCTCACCTGTGAGTACGGCATGCTTCCGAGCGCCACTTCCGAACGCTTTCGCCGCGAAACCGGCCGCGTCGGCGGACGCACCATGGAAATTCAGCGTTTGATCGGTCGCGCTC
>JAUXCB010000209.1 GCA_030619095.1 Verrucomicrobiota bacterium
CTCAGCTTGTATGGAATGGTAACCTGTCCGCGCTCTGCCACCACAGCCTGCATGCTATCCTCCTTTAGTATGTATTCATGATACAAAAGTATGGAAACAGGTCAAGCATGCATTTGCCAGGGAAAGAAATATATCATCATTCCAAATTCCTTTTATCACACAGGCCTTCATAGACCTTGCCGTTTTGCTTAAAGCGAACCCGAAGTTTCCCTTGTTCCTCCGGCGCGATGACGGCAACGGCGGTTCCCTTCGGGAGCGCACTGACTTTGCGGCCGTCTTGGGTGGAATAGATCCATGCCGTGCGGGTGGTCGTTGCGTCGTGCGGTTCAAAAGCGGGCGGCTCCTTCGGTGTATCAGGAACGGCAGATGCCGTGCGCCATCCGTTGCGGCGCTCGGATTTCGCGGCACGCTCCATCTGCCGGAGCCGCGCCCAATGGGTGTTTGCATGGGTGCGATCCGGCAAATGGGTACCCTTCCCGTAAATACGTGCCAGCCCCTCTTCGGCGAGGATTTCATCGAGCCAGCGGCCGTTCACTTTGATCAGCGCATAATAACGCGGCCTGCCCATCGTCGGGGCGTATTCGCCTCGGGCATAAACGGTGAAGCCGCTGCGCAAAATCTTTTTGACAGTCTGTTCGGCGCTCATCCCCATTTTCAAAGCAAAGTCCAGGTCGTCACTGCCCCAGTAGGCCGCCTGTTCTTTCAGCCGCTCCTTTTTGAAGTCCGAATTGGAATCGGTTTCGGCGGTATCGACAAAGTAGAGGCGAAAACGGTTCTGCTTTCCCCCGCGGTAAGCCTCGGCGCATTCAACCATAAAGCTGTCGCCGTCGTTGAAAGGGCTTTCAACCAAACGACAGCGTTTCAGCTCGGTCCAGTCTGCTGCTTGCGCAAAAAAAACCGTGGAAAACAATAATGCCACGCCAAGAGACATGATGCGGGATGCGGGATACGAGATGCGGGATTTAAAATTCATCTGCAACCTTCCGCTCCGAACTGGAAAAATCCCGAATCGCGTATCGCGGCTTATGCCACACCTGACAGCTTCAACAGGACTGCCTTCTGGGCGTGGAGACGGTTTTCGGCTTCGTCGAAAACAACCGACTGCGGGCCGTCGATGACGCCGGCGCTCTGCTCGGCACCGCGCAGGGCGGGCAGGCAGTTCATGAAAATCGCGTCTGTGGCGGCCTCCTCCATCAGGACATCACTCACCTGATAGGGCGTGAACACTTTGATCCGCGACGCTTCCTCCTCCTTGGGAATATGATAGCTCATCCACGAATCAGTATAGACCACATCGGCACCCTGCACCGCCTCGGCAGGATCGTCGGTAATCAGCAACCCGGAACCGGCCTCCTGTGCAAATTCCACACACTGTTCCGTCACCTCCACGGCAGGCATATGCGCTTCGGGAGAGCCAATACGGATATTCATTCCAACTTTGGAGCAACCGTACATGAGCGAGTGGGTGACATTATTGAATCCGTCGCCCAGATAAGCGAGAGTGAGGCCTTTCAAGCTACCCTTTTTTTCCTGAACGGTCAGCAGATCGGCTAGAATCTGGCATGGGTGACTGTTGTCGGTGAGCGCATTGATTACTGGAATCGTGGCATACTGCGCCATTTCAAGAATATCCTCATGCCTAAACAGACGCGCCATAACGAGATCGCACATGCGGCTGATCACCTTGATGGAATCTTCAATCGTCTCTTTACCGCCACCCATCGGCGAGGTGCTCATGTCATAATAGATGGCGTGTCCACCCAGCTGGGTCATGCCCGCCTCAAAAGAGATACGCGTCCGCAGGCTTGGCTTTTCGAAAATCATCAGCAACGTTTTCTGCTTCAGCACGTCCGCATACTGCTCCGGCGCGGCCTTCACCTTCACGGCGAGGTCGAGCACGTCGAAAATCGCTTCGGGGCTCCAGTCTTTCAGGGAAATCAGGTGTTTCATTGTACATGCTCCTCGTAGTAGTCGCGCACCCGGCGGTCGCAACCGAAAATGCTTAGAATGAGCGCGGAACGGATCCACATTCCGTTACGCACCTGCCGCCAATAAACCGCACGCGGGTCACAATCCACAGCTACATCAATCTCTTTGCGGCGCGGCAATGGATGCATAATCACAGCATCCTTTTTTAAAACATTCAGATACTCTTTGGTGAAATAAAACTGGGTGGTGTCGATCCGCGTGCTCTCGTTGTCGATATCCCATTCATCCTGAATGCGGGTCATGTAAATGGCATTCACCTCCGGAATCACTTTTTCAAAATCATGACTCACTTCATACGAAACCCCCGCTTCGTCTAGCTGCGCGAGAATATCTTTTTTAATCTGCAATTCAGGTGGTGCGACAAAATAGAGCTTTACGCCGCTGTATTGGGCCAGTAGCCATGCCAGCGAGCGGACGGTACGACCCCGTTTCAGATCGCCCACAAAGGCAACCTTTTTTCCATCAATGCCACCGATGTTTTCAAAACTTCGCTCCAACGTATAAATGTCGAGCAACGCCTGAGTCGGATGCTGATCTTTTCCCGATCCCGCATTAATAATCGGCACGGGTCGTCCGGTGTTGGATAAAAGCCAGGCGATCCGTTCGGCAAACCCTCCGGCCGGATGGCGCATAATGATCAAATCGGTGTAGGAACTGAAGGTGCGGATGGTATCTTCGGGCGACTCCCCTTTCACCTCGCTTGAGGTCGAGCTGTCACGCACATTCATGCAGTCGAGCCCGACCGTCTGGCAGGCGGAGTCAAAAGAGAGATAGGTGCGAGTGGAGGGCTGTGCAAAATAAAGCATGGCTCGCTTGTCGAACAGGCGACTTTGGAGAAAACTGCATCCCTCGCGTGTTTTGGCAATCCGCCGCACATAGGTCGCCAGCGAACAAAGCTCTTCGAGCATCGGGCGGCTGAATTGCTGTGCCACCAACGCATGGTAGGATTTCGTTCCATTCCCCGTGAGGAAATAGGGAGACTTTTCCTCCGCACTCATCTTAGTGAACTGGTCCCACGAAATCTGATTTAGTGCCTTCTCCTTCATTCCGCCTCCGCATTGTTTTCAAGATCCGGAAAAATATAGCATCGTTTTTCCAAACATTGGAAACAGGAATCGTAGAAAACTGGCGGGTGGGAGGAAGCAAAAAACCTCGCCCCATTACAAAGCCCTCTTCTGGAGTGCCCACCCGATACAGATCACCCTTTTGCCGAACACCGCCCCGCACCTCGAGGCACCGTCTCTATTCCCATACGTGTACATGTCTGAAAAAATAACTGCACCGTGAGTCGTTACCTGTTTTTCTAATCGATTATGGAGAAATTCTCCCCGAAGAAACTTAGAGCATTGAGATGGAGTTAAAAATCAATTCGGCGGTTTTGGGGCCGATTCCTGGAGCGGCCTGCAACTCCTCCAAACTAGATTTTTGGAGGCGGGC
>JAUXCB010000189.1 GCA_030619095.1 Verrucomicrobiota bacterium
AAGAAGTCCTACATTAAAATTAATCAGAAGCCCCAAAGAAATATTCTTTAACTTGAGGTACGTGCCAATCTGCTTTGAAAATAAATTCTTCATGGTTTCGACAGACTTCACCTCAATAATCACAGCATTCTCAACCAACAAGTCGATGCGATATCCATTCTCCTCAACAACCTCTCCTCGGAAGGTGACAGGAAGATATAGCTCCTCTTCAACCTGATAACCCATATCACGCAAAACCTTCGCAAGGCATTTACGATAAACGGACTCCAGCAACCCGGGTCCCAGCTCTTTATGAACCTCAATCGCGGCATGGATGATGTCGTGAGATATTTTATTTAAATCCGTCATAAGCTCTGCGCTCTTTGCGCCTCTGTTGCAAATCCCGACTTCTTCGGGGCGAGGAACTTCCTTTTTTCCAAGGATTGGAACTTTTCAGAACGGTTTTTCCAACCCTTGGAAAACCCGCTAGCTATTCGTTTTATACTCAGCGGGTTCCTCCGCGACATGAAGCAACTGCGGGTTCATTTTTTCATACAAAAACTCAGGGGCAAAATCCGCACCATTCCCCCACACAATCGTATCGATTTCATCATCCACACGAAAATCTTTGAATTTTTCAAGATCAAGAAGCGGAGAAAACATTTCTCCATACAACTCCCCCTGCAAATCAACCGTCCCGAACTCGCCGTTATTGAATGTTACATTCAACACGTAATCTTCAACATATTCAGCGTTTGTAACATGAAGAAACATCATTTACTCCAAGGGTTTAATCGGTTCCAACGATCTTCTATTCTCTGCATTTTCCCAATTGGCCATCAATTCATCAACGTGCAACTTTCGCCAAGCCTGCACAAGGGTCAACGCACGGCTCGGGAAAACACCGACCACCTTCCCCGATTCAATCCCAACACTCACTTCCTGACCGTTATACTTCGCATGAAAATGCGGAGGTGCATGTTCCTGCCAATAAAAATAAATTACAATCCCGTAAAAACGACTTACCGTTGGCATTTTCTTTTGCTTTCTAAAAACTTAATCCTCGTAGGTAATCACTTCGCTTGGACACCGGATATCGATGGCTCGATAGCCCCGCAACACATTGATCGCGTTATAGGCTCGGATTTTATCGAAATGGACAATGTGCTTAAAATTCCAGCTCACCATCAAGTCAACCGCTTCGATACTGGCTGAGGCTATATGCTCCGCATCATCCAAACTGGACTTACCGAGAATGCCCTCATCAATATATGCATCACGCAAGCGAGTTGCCTCGTCGCTTGGATCTAAAACTCGGAAATTTAAACCATCAACAAAACTCTGAACATGCTCTGGTGCATCATCAATTTCATCCATGACGATTTTAGAAACAACCACTTCAAAACGACCGGTAGCAACCTCGTCAAAAAACCAACGGCTTTCTTTCTCGAACTCTCGGTCAAAACACCCGCCGAACACGGACGTATCTACAAAAACCTTTTTTTTGTGGATTTTTTTCGTTCCGTACTCCGCAGGTTCTTCCCTGACTCGATCAGGATTTTCAGGATCTGTCAGCGAGCGAAAATAGACCGGACCAAGAAGGGGATTAGCCCGCATCTTTTTTTCGATTCGATCCAACCGCTCTTTATCAGACAGCCCCGCATATTCAGCACGTAACTTGCGCTGAATCTCGTTCTTCATCTCCACACAGTCAAAATCCTTTTTCATAAGTCAGCCTCAATAACAAAGAGCAAACCCTACAAAAAAAAGCCTGCGTTCCAAAGGGTGGAAAGCAGGAAAGTTTTCGATTCTCCGCAGAGCAGGCTGGAAAGCCTACTCCACATGTGGGGCGGGCTTTCCTGCCGGCCCAACTCCCCAGTGCTCCCCAAAAGACCTCAAAAAAGTGCAATCCAAATTGACGATCGTCAATCTGGATTGCACTTTCTCCAAGGGTTGCCGTTCCTGAGCCATATCGAAAGGGAAACTATTCCAGCTCGACCTTGATTTTGTAGTAGTCGCACGGGCTTGGATTCGGATTGGTGTACCCGCCCTGCGTCCAAAAGAGGTTTGTTTCCAAGGGGTGAAAGTTTTTGTCAGCGTCTTCAGCTCATGTCAAGGGAGGCTCACGCTGACTTTATAATATCGAACGCCGTCTCCAGAGACATCCAAATCAACCTGCATCAGGGCATCTGTACCAACAATGTTTTCATACTCTGGAATGACAACCCATGAAGCCAGAAGGTTCGTTCTCGGCCTTCTGGAAGCGTTTAAATGCGATCTGCGACTGTTTTTCGTCATCACGAACTAAAAACCGAACCACCACATTTGTATCGAGCGCAATCATGCGTTTCGCTCCCTCACTTCTTCGCTTTCTCCTCTTCGAGGAAAAGCTTGTACTCCACGCTATCGACCAGAGCTTCCCACGAGGCCTCGATGATGTTTTCGGACACACCGACCGTGCCCCAGGTTTTCTCCCCGTCACCCGATTCAATCAACACACGGGTTTTGGCCGCGGTCGCCTCCTCGGGATCGAGGATACGCACCGAGTAATCCCTGAGAACCACATCGGCAATTGCCGGATAAAACTTGGCCAGCGCATCGCGCAACGCCGCGTTGAGTGCATCCACCGGACCTCCGCCCTCTCCCACTGTAAGTTCAGTTTCATCGCCGACGCGCACCTTCACCGTCGCAATGGAGCGGCTTCCGCCCACTTCAGCCTGACGATCGACCATGACATTAAAACTGATCAGCTCGAAAAAGGACCGGTGCTCTTTGAGAACTTTTTTGATCAGCATTTGAAACGAGGCATCCGCAGACTCATATTCATAGCCCTGTTTTTCCATTCGCTCGAGTTTCGCGAGCACTTCGCGAACTTCCGGCGTCTTGCGATCGATCTCTAATCCCATCTCAATAGCTTTCAAAAAGATATTGCTGGTGCCGGACAACTCCGAAATTAAAATGCGGCGCTGATTACCGACTAATTCCGGATTCACATGTTCAAAACTGTGAGACACTTTGCGCACGCCATCGACATGCATTCCCGCTTTATGAGCAAATGCACTTTCTCCTACAAACGGCTGTTTGGTGAACGGACGCATATTCGCTCGTTCATAGACAAACTGGCTGAGTGCGCGGAGTTGTTTCAGGTTTTCCGCTTTTGGCAGACAGTCACAACCCATTTTCAGCATTAGGTTTGGAACCGCCGAAACGAGATTACAATTCCCGACCCGTTCGCCAATGCCGTTCACCGTGCCTTGCACATGCGTTGCCCCGGCACGAACTGACGCCAGTGCATTAGCCACACCCAGTTCACCATCGTTATGACTGTGAATTCCGACGGGTATATCCAATGCGCCCACGACCGCCGCCGTAATCCGGGCGACCTCGTCGGGCAATGCGCCGCCGTTGGTTTCACACAACACCAGACAGTCTGCTCCGGCATCGGCTGCCGTCTTCAGCGTAGACATTGCGTATTCAGGATTATCCTTATAGCCGTCAAAAAAGTGCTCGGCATCGTAGATCACCTCTTTGCCCTTCTCTTTCAAGAAGCGAACGCTGTCGGCGATCATCGCCAGATTTTCTTCCGGTGTGGTATGCAGCACTTCGGTCACGTGCAGAAGCCAGCTCTTTCCAAAAATCGTACAAACGGGCGTATCGGCCTCCAGCAGCGCGGCAAGCCCCTTATCATCTTCCGGCGCGACATCCGCACGACGGGTCGATCCGAAAGAGGCGATCTTAGAGTGTTTAAGCGGCTCGTTTTTAATGAGACGGAAAAACTCCATGTCTTTCGGATTTGATGCAGCAAACCCGACCCCTCTCCCTCCTGCATCGCAAAGGAGATGACATTCGTCGGTCGGTCACGTTGCAAATATTTGCGGTTGATTTCCTGAATCCC
>JAUXCB010000197.1 GCA_030619095.1 Verrucomicrobiota bacterium
CACAACAACTGAAAGTATTCCATTTTCTGGCCAGGATCCATCGGGTTTGGCAGAGCCTGGTTTCCGTCGCGCAGGTCGACGGAGCACCAGGCGGGACTTGCCGCCAGTGTCTGTGAGGGCCATTGACGTGCCGGCAGGTCGAATGACTCGGGCAGTTTATATTTTGGTATTGTGTTCATAATACTTTTTTCACATAGAGGAAACGAAGTTAACGAAGACAGGACAAGCTATATTTACTTTTATCCCCCTCTGTTTCCTTGCTTTCCTCTGTGTAAAATCTCTTTTGCCCCGTTAAACCCACTCTCAAAACAAAAAAACCTCTCCGGTCTGCGGAGAGGTTCAGCGAAAAAAATTGGATAATCCAATCAAGCAGCGCAGAACTCCCGCAGGGTTTCCCCGGCGAGGCTAAGTAGTTCAAGGCTGTTGAGCATGCTGCGCATGGTTATTGGTTATTGGTTATTGGTTATTGGCGGGAATGGTAAGTGCAGGACTCAGGTTCGTCAACGGGTTTATCTGGCAGATTAATCTAAATCGAACATTCATTGCAATCGGTACGGACGCCTGCCTCACCGACGCCTGACCGCTGATGTTTTCAGCCCTCGTCCTGAACTTTGAGGAGCAGGTGGGGATAGAGTTTTTGAACAAATTGAATGATTTCATCTTGGTAGGCCCCGGCATCTTCTGCATCCCGCTCACCGGCCACCGCGATATAGGCCCACTTATGCGCCACGCTATGCACAATGCGGTCCCATGCCAACCAAAACATACGCTCATAGTGACTATGCGTTTCCCGCTGCTGACCCACAAACCAGTAGGCATAATAATCGAGGCGGGCCTGCAGTTTCCCCTCTGCATCTTGATAGTTCCTGACGCTCTCCAAAATGCAAAGTTTAAGCGGCTTGCGTCCTTCAAGCGGCACCTTCAGATATTTGGTATCGGTGATGGAATGTCCCTGTCCGGTCAAACAGCGCTGCGGCCGGTGAATGCTGCTTCGCTCTTTTCCAGAAAGCACGATGGAAACAAACACCTGATCGGCGACCGTATTGGTGTAGATCGACTTGACGAAAAGCGTGTCATGAGGAAGCGCATCGTATTCCGCGAGGCTCATTGTATACAGCTTCCCGCCACTCACCGGGTCGACATCGGGCAACTCGAGTTCACTGACACGATACTGTTCTTTCGCGGATTCGGGATCGTGCGAATAACGCAGCTCATCCCCGACCCAGCCACTGTCCATCGAGGCGGGGAGACTCATGCGAATCCCGGGCTGGTCATTCAGAGACACATCCACCGTGAAAGCCAGAGCCAGCGCAGTGATGATCATCAGACCCATCAAGATTAAGTGTGGTGTAAAAGAGCGGACTTCCATTTTCTCGCTACCTCCTTAAATTCACAATTTAACACCCCGCCAATGACCACCATCATAATAATCGCGGCGGCAAAAAGAATGTACCCCGAATAGTCATGGTAAAGCCCGAGAGCGGGTTTGGGGCCCAGCGCCTCAGCCACAACCGCAATCGTCCCGATACGCGAAATATTTCCCGCCACCGCCAGAGGAACCGATGCCAAAAATAGAATCCATTTTCTGATGACGGTCCGTTGGGTAAAATAGGCATAAACAGCCGTTAATGCCGTCATGGCCAGCAGAGAGCGCAGACCGCTACAGGGGTCGGCGACATCCATTCCTGTCGGCATCGAAGGAATAAGAATTGCGGTTCCCGACCGGGCGGCCTCAATCCCGATGCCGTTCAGCATCCCCACGGAAAGCTTGGTGGAAAAAATACGCAACGGGAATGCGATGACATCCAAAAAGTTCAACGGGACGCAGAAGATCAGATAGGAACAGGGGAAAATCAATTTTTTGGCCAGTTGCCAGCCAAACAAATAGAACGGAATCCCCCATGTCAGCAAAACCAAGCTCAGCAGAGAGAATCGAGTCTGTTGCATTTTTGCCCCGACCCAATGGAGGGCCAGCGCGGCAATCACCACGGCCAGACCGCGCGCATCCACCCGTTTTTCCACCGAAAAGGTTTCTTTTCGCTTGTACCAGAGGATCCCAATACTAATAAAAGGGATGAAATAGCCGTGGGAGTAATCTGCCCCGAAAGAAATGGTATCGTGCCAGCGGGCGAACATCCATTGGAAGGCAGAGCGGGAGCCGACATCCTCAACCGTATTTCCCAGCATATGGAACATCAGGAAGGCCATGCCGATCACCGCTGAAATCAACCCGATTTGCACGAGTTCGGCGCGTTCCAGCACCCCGAGGTGCCACCGCTCGCTCCACACTTTGATTGATGTCTGATTCTGCATCGTTCCTCCACCCAGCAATCCGATGATTGTATCACACTGTCTGAGAATTCAAACCGGTTAATTTCCTCTACCGGAGCCCCCCGCAGCGCACGGTCCAAATCTGTTCCAATTCAGCCGCGCTCCCTTTATAGACAACAAACGGCTTCGGGGGTTCATTGAAGTTTTCAAATTTAGTTTTAATTTACAAGCACTGATAGAGCACTCCTAGTTCATTTGTATGCACAGGGTGCAGTCCCGGCCGCATCAACTCACCGGTCTGCCGGATTTGGCGAACAGACTCTTCCGAACGCCGGGCCACGGGTGGCAAAAGATTCAATACATCATCAAAAACAAAAACTCGGCCGGTCGTACGACGTTGGATACGAAGCCATTGCTCCGGTGAAATAAACTTTGCGTCCATCACCTGTGCTGGACTCCAATATTGCACGTAGGTCAAAAAACTATGAGAATCAGCAGAAACAATCACATCTTCTGCGGCGGCATTGTCAACAATCCATGTGGCTTTTTGGCGGCAGTAGTCCCCTTCTTTTCTTTGAATAAAAGCCATTCCACCTATCGTATTATGTAGCAACATCATTGTGGCGAGAACCGGAAGCAACCCGTTCCAAGGCCTGGAAACGTCTTCTCCGCCACCGGAAACCAGAAACCAAAACGGGAGCAGTGCGAAAACCCACATCTCCGGATTGGCGGGCTCGAACACAAGTGCCATAGCGATATTTCCCGCGAACCAAACAATCATCGGACTCCGCCATGCGGATCGATTCAGAACAAGCCCAACGGTAATAGCCACCAGAAGGAGCCCTGCACCGAGAAAGGTGACTGAGCTGACGGACTGCCAAAGCCATCCCGCCTGTTGCCCCATAAACAGTTCCTCTTGTAGCATCTGGTTCGGAAACAGCGCGACGAGTCGGGTTGCGACGGCTGAGATCGAAAACAGGAAGTTTCCGGAGAGCAGATTTTGCCCGAATGCGAAAACGCCTTTGAGCCAGGTTGATGCGACGAAAATGGAACTGCCCACCACGCTTGCATCCTGGAAGACAACCGTTCCGACCGCAGCATGCACGCCTCCATAAACCGCTGCAACGATTCCACCGACGCTTACGAAATAAAGAACGAGTGCTTTCCATTCCTTCCGAGCCGCGAACAGGAGCCCTGCTGCAAAAACAGCCGGCAGGCAGACGAGATGCAAGAGAAGTGCCGCCGCCGAACAAGCGATCGCCCCGGAGAGTCCTTTGGGGCGGGATGCAAAAACCCACGCGCCACAAACGACAGCCAATGCAGGCAGATATATTTCCGCCGTTATCCGTCACAATGACGTAAAGTTCACAGGCTACAAAGCTTCCGC
>JAUXCB010000168.1 GCA_030619095.1 Verrucomicrobiota bacterium
TATTCTTTTACAACCATTTCCTTCGGTCATTAGAGGCTCACTTCGTTCGTGAGTTAAGCCTGCGGCTTGAGAAGGTGTCCTAATACAATGACTCAGGGGCTTAACCTCCCACCCATTACCCCCCCTCCTGAACAACAAACAATCAAGAAAATTCCTTTTTAAGACCTAGACCTTTCTTTCCCCGTCACAAGACACTCATGGTGCGTTTGTGGTGCGTTCCTCTTCATGGTGCCTTTGGTGCGTTTGTGGTGCGTTTCCGGTTCAGCACGTAATGAGTTCCTTTTCCGGTGGTTCCTTTCTTGAGAAGAACCCCCAGATTACAGAGCGCATCCAAGTCTCTACTCGCAGTATTTCGGGATACACCCCATTCTTTCTGGCAGTCCGCATTGCTGATTTTCTCATGGACCTTTACAAACATAACCATCTCATGCTGCCTTTCACTTAGGCCAAGCCCGGCAAGCACGTCATCGGTCAACCAATCGCGCCAAACCGTCGTCACGAAATGCGGGCCGTGCTGCGTGAAATCCGGTTCAGGCAAACCGGCATCCAGACAATCGGCAATCATATCGGTCGTGCCGGTTCCCGCCTTTTCAACATATTTGACACGAAACAACGGCTCGGCAATCAGCGGATTGCGCGGAAGCGGCCCGTGGGGTTCACGAAGCATTTCAGGGGTCAATCCCGCAGGTAGCTCGCCGGGATTCCAAACCTCAATCCGATCCGCAAACACGATCACCTGCACAAAACCGGGATTACGGTAATCGCGATGGGCTACCGCATTCACCACCGCCTCGGCAATCACCGAACGCGGCACCTCAAAATCCCCCGAGGCCTGCGTTCCGTCCGCGCGGGTGCCGACGGGGCGATCCAGTTTACCCAACACAAACTCGACCGCCAAATCAATCACCTCAAACAGCCGCCCCTCATAAGGTTGCTGCGACAAAATAGGCTTCCGCTTCTCCGTACCGGCAAAGTGCAGGCAATGAACTTGGGTATTGTTGAAAAAACGGCGCGGCTCCTTCCCAAACAGCAACATCGCCGCATTGGTCGGATGCCCGTCACGCATCAGATTAAAATTCTGCAAAACCGATCTCGGTGCCCGTGACCCCTTTAAAGTCAACCGCCCCTTGGATTCTGCTGTTTCGACAAACTCCGTCACCAGATCATTATCGATATCCTCCAGCGTTGCCCCGGCGCACAGGCTGTCATCAAATGGAAGGGTATGAAGCAAACCACGGGTTTCCAGACTCGCCACCAGACTGGCATACACCTCCCGCAGCAAACCGGACAAATCAATAAACCGCCGACGCGTCAGCTGGCTTCCGGCCTTGCGGATCAGCGTCATCATATCGGGGTCGCGTCCATCATCATCCTCGCCCTTAACAAACAGCAATCGCTCACGACTGGCACGGGTCGCGCAATCAAACTCCAGCTCCGTTGGCGACAGCTCAGCTTCATTCTTCCAACCGTATTCGTTTCCGAGAATCGACAGGAAAATATCGCACTGCTCCACCTCGGAAAGATACACATCATCCGGCGCGCGGTCAGCCGCCGGAAGATCCTCAAACAAAAAAACCCGATCGACAAAACGGCTCAGCAACGGATCGCTCAGGATAAAATCCTTCACCACTCGCCGTTCCTCGGCTAGCTCCTTCTGAACCGAACTCAAAAATATCCGCATCTTTTTCATTTCAAAACCTTCTCATCAACGTACCGCAGGCGTCCCGCCTGCCCTTGTCCACTTTTCCACCCCTTGGAAACCCAACTTCATCTTTGACCGCGAAACACGCGAATCAACGCGAAAAAACATCCGACTTTCCAAACCTTGGAATTTATGACGCCATCGGCGTTACTTTCCTGTTCATTTCTTCCGACCCTTGGAATACCGCCCTCGCTGCTTCTCATTTATTCACTCTCGGAAGGCTTTCTATCCTTTAACTCCTCAAACTTGGCCGCCATCGTAGGGTTGCGCCGAGTTAATTTTTTCACCGTAACATCCTGCGCCTTGTCGTTTGCGAGACGAAGGTTCCGGTCCGTGCCAATCAGGGCGTCTTTTGTTTTCTGAAGGTGATTTATTGACTTATCGATCTCATCAATTGCTGTTTGAAACTTTCTGGATGCAAGATCGAAATTCTTTCCGAATGCAGTCTTGAATTTATCGAGGTCGTTTTCGAAGCTTGTGACATCGACATTCTGTGCCTTAACGAGCGCAAGCTCTGCTTTGTATTCAAGTGAGTTCATTGCTGCGTTCCGTAATAGCGTAATAATGGGAAGAAAAAACTGAGGTCGAACCACGTACATTTTGGGATAGCGGTGAAACACGTCAACAATCCCAGTGTTGTAGAGCTCACTATCTGGCTCGAGCAGGGAAACCAGCACCGCGTACTCGCATCCCTTCTCAACGCGATCCTTGTCGAGTTCCTTTAAAAAGTCCTCGTTCTTTTTCTTCGTAGCGGTGGTGTCGTTTTCGTTCTTCATTTCAAACATGATCGAAACGATCTCTGTGCCAGCCTCGTCTGAGTCGCGAAAGATGTAGTCGCCCTTACTGCCCGTGCTAGCGTCGTTGTCCTTCTCGAAATACGCCCTCGAAAACGCTGTTGATCGAATACGGTTGAACTCGGTCTCGCAGTGCTGTTCGAGCGTTTCTCCAACCATCTTGGTCGACAGGCGGGCCTTCATATCCCGGAGGCGCTCAATCGCGTCATCGCGATCTTTGATCTGTGTCTCGTACTTGTCTTTGAGCGACGTCTCGGCGAGTTGCTTTTCAAGCTCTGCTTGCTTAAGACCGTTCTTCAGTTCGTCGCGCTCCTTCTCGACACCATTGACGGCCTCCGTGATGGCTAGCTTCTGTGCAACTTCGTTAGCGTCCAGCTTCGATTTTAGGCCTTGAATCTCTGCATCCTTCTTCGCAGCGGTCTCTTGAAGCTCCTTCGAGAGCTTTGCCTCTACTAGCTTCGAAGCGATTTCGTTATCTTGCTTTGCCCGCTTCAGCTCGTTGACAAGCTCGTCGCGTTCTTTTTCCACGGCATTTAGAGCCTGAGTCACTGCAAGCTCTTGCGCGACCTCACCGGCATCCAGCTTCGCCTTCAATTCTTGAATTTCAGAGTCCTTGGTGGCGGCAGCTTTTTGCATTTCGGACCCCACCTTTTCCTTAGCGAGTTCAACCGCATTTCGCTTATCCGTCTCCGCCAGCTCAAGCCTCCCCTGCAATTGTTGCTCGAAATCGCTATCGCGAACCTGCTTCAGAATATCCGAATAACCGGCTTCGTCTATTTTGAACGCCTTCCCGCAGTGTGGGCACTTTATATTTCCAGTTTCCATAATTCATTCCTGTTCGCCACTCGATGCGTGACCGTTTGTATCTCTGCCGTTGTCTAACTCACCACTCCCAATTCCACAACTCACTGCTCACTGCCCTCAGCTCCTTCACCGACTTCCAGCATCATCCCATCTTTGGTGCTCAACGGAGAGATCACTTTCCTGCCGGTTTTGGCCTCCAGCTCCAAGCGTGCGTTCCGGGCAACTTCGCCCCCTTGCTTCGCAACCTGCTTATGCTCTGGAAACGAATCCGGTTCGGTCGCCTCTGAAATTTCCTTCGTGGAGAGCTCGGCCAGCATGTTAAGCACCAGCTCTTTATTGGTCATATTATCACGCAGGTTTTCCTTCTTAAGCCCCTTATAATTCCTATATTCCTTCGCGGTCTTATCCGCCCATGTTTTATAAATGATGTCAGTCAGTGCGGCAAACTGCACCCCCTCCTCCAGTCCGCGCTTTTTCCATTCGTCGGTAAGGTCCTTGCGAATCTCAATAGATTTCAGGCGCTGATTGATCCAGTTGTCCGAGTAGCCCAGACGCTTGTAATCCCTCATTGCCTGCTCTATGGAGAGTTCCGGATCCTGAATCTGGTCAATGCGCTCGCTGGCAACCTGCGCCATCCACAGCTTAAACGGCTCCGCTTTCGGCGACGGGATCGATTGAATCAGGCGAAAAAGCTGTTCCGTAGCCGCGCAATCCGTTTTGTATTTCTTCCCGTCGGCGGCGGTCATTTTCAGTTGACTACAATTTGTAGTCAACTCACTACCCTCCTTCTTCAGACGGCCTTTCAGCACACTCCAGTACTTACGGGGATTAGGGCTTTCAGTCAAAACAGCCACCACATCCACGATGGAGAAAAACCATTTTTCCGTCTCGTCATCCCAGAGCGAACGAATATTGCGCTGCTCAAAAACCTTGATTGCTTCGCTTTGTGTCATATCA
>JAUXCB010000052.1 GCA_030619095.1 Verrucomicrobiota bacterium
AACCGTTTTCGGTGATCGCCATCATGGTTGAGTCGGTGTCGACGATTTCGATGGTGACGACTTCGTCGTCGCCGGTCAGCGTGACCCCTTTGACTCCGCGCGAAACGCGGCCGAGGGGGCGGGCGTCCCCCTCTTTAAAGCGGATTGCTTTTCCGTTTTTCATGCTGAGGATGATCTCGTTGTCGCCATCGGTTAGTTTGACGCCGAGCAACTGGTCGTCTTCGTCGATGTTGATGGCTTTCACGCCGGCGACCCGAACATTCTTGTAGGCCGAGAGGACGGTTTTCTTAACGATTCCGTTTTTCGTGGCCATGATGAGATTGTGCGTCTCGTCGTCGAGCTCGCGCACACAGAGAATCGCGGCGAGTTTCTCGTCGGGAGCCATTTGGAGCACATTAGCGAGTGAGCGTCCGCGCGCCTGACGGCTTCCTTCCGGCACGTAGTAGGCTTTTAGCCAGTACATGCGACCGGCTTCGGTGAAGCAGAGCAGGTAGTCGTGGGTGGAGGCGCTGAAGATGTGCTCCACAAAGTCCTCGTCTTTAGTGGCCATGCCGATAACACCTTTACCGCCGCGTCGTTGCTGGCGATACGTGTCGGTCGGAACCCGTTTGATGTAGCCGGTGTTTGAAAGGGTAATCACGCACGGCTCATCGGCGATGAGATCCTCGATGTTGATTTCGCCTTCGTTGATGCAGAGTTCCGTACGGCGCGGTTCACCGTATTTGGCACGGATCTGTTCGAGGTCTTCTTTAATGACCGCGAAGATTTTTTCCGGATGGGCGAGCAGGTCTTCAAGGTATTCCATGAGCTTTTTGAGCTCGGCGTATTCGGCTTCCACTTTTTCGCGCTCGAGGCCGGTCAATTGGTAGAGGCGCATTTCGAGAATGGCTTTGGCCTGAATTTCGCTGAATCCGAATTTTTCGGTCAGGCGGTTCTGCGCTTCGTCGCGGTTTTTCGAGTCGCGGATGATGCGGACAACTTCATCCATGTTATCCATAGCGAGCAGGAAGCCTTCGAGGATGTGCGCGCGGGCCTTGGCCTTGTCGAGATCGAACTGCGTGCGGCGGGTGACGACTTCGAAGCGGTGATCAATGAAGCACTTTAGGACCTCTTTGAGGTTCATCACGCGCGGCTTGCCCTTGTCGATGGCCAGCATGATGGAGCCGAAGGTCGATTCCATCTGCGTGTATTTGTAGATGCCGTTGAGCATCACTCGCGGTACGGCGTTGCGCTTGAGCTCCACGACGAGGCGGATTCCCTCTTTTCCGGATTCATCGCGGATGTCGGAAATGCCGTCGAGCACCTTGTCGCGAACGAGCTGCACCATTTTGTTGATGAGCAACGTCTTGTTCAGCGCGTAGGGGATTTCGCTGATGATGATGCGTGTCTTGCCGTTGTCGTCTTCGACGATCTCGGCTTTACCGCGCATTCTGATTTTGCCGCGGCCGGTGGTGTAGAAGTCGCGAATGGCGCCGAGGCCGTAGACCATTCCGCCGGTCGGGAAGTCGGGGCCTTTCACATATTCGCAGAGGTCTTCCACCGTCGCTTCGGGGTTATCGATCAGGTGAATGGTTCCATCGACCACTTCGCTGAGGTTGTGCGGTGGAATGTTGGTAGCCATTCCGACCGCGATCCCGGTCGAGCCGTTGACGAGCAGGTTGGGGACGCGGGCGGGAAGGACGGAGGGTTCGAGCAGCGATTCGTCGAAGTTGGGGCGCATATCGACGGTGTTTTTGTCGATGTCTGCCAGCATCTCTTCGGCCAGCGGGCGCAGGCGGCACTCGGTGTATCGATAGGCCGCTGCGCGGTCCCCGTCGATCGACCCGAAGTTTCCCTGTCCGTCGATCAGCATGCCGCGCATGGCGAAGTCCTGCGCCATGCGAACCATGGTGTCGTAGACGGCGGTATCACCATGCGGATGGTAGTTGCCAATGACTTCCCCGACCACCTTCGCGCACTTGACGTACGCTTTATTGTGCGTCCAGCCGCGCTCTTTCATGGCGTAGAGGATGCGCCGGTTGCCGGGCTTCATTCCGTCGCGCACATCGGGCAGGGCGCGTCCAACAATCACCGACATTGAATAGTCGATGTAGGCGCGCTGCATCTCATCTTCAATATTGATCAGATCAATTCGTTCGTTCGTGTTTTCCATAATATCCTTTCAAAAACTTTTTATCCGCAGATTTTCGCAGATTCGCGCAGATTGAGAACCATTCGTTTATATATCGAGCAACCGAAGTGGATCAGAAGTAGTTTATGAAACTCAGCCACTTTCATGCCGGTGTTCTCGTCTCGATTGTCTCTTGTACAATTCATCTGCGGTTCTCTGCGTTCATCTGCGGATTATCTATATCAGTTGCAGCTTTGCTGCGCTGGTTTTTTTTGTGGTGGGGTTTTAAATATCCAGATTGGTGACGTTGAGGGCGTTGTCTTCGATGAACTGTCTGCGCGGCGGAACTTCATCACCCATCAGGATGGTGAACATTTCATCGGCCTTCACGGCATCTTCGAGAACCACTTTGGTCAGGCGGCGTTCTGCCGGGTCGAGTGTGGTTTCCCACAGTTGCTGCGGATTCATTTCCCCCAGACCTTTGTAGCGCTGAATCGTCATGCCTTTTTTGCCGAGCCCGCGAATATCGATCAGCAGATGCATCAATGAGGCTGCGGGAATTTTGGTGCCTTTGTCGTCCAGTTGGAACTGCGGCTCTTCGGTGTCGAGCAGTTGCTCGATACGGAAGCCGGCTTCATCCAGTTTGGCGATGATCCCCGCCAGCTGTTTGGCGACAAGCAGTTCCTTATAGCGGACGCTGTGCGCGGTCGGCGCGGTGTTTTCTTCTCCGTCGGTTTCCACCTCGGCGCCGCCCAGTTTCTGGTCGGCTTCCGCGATAATGGCCTGCAGGTCGGTATCATCCTGAGCGTAGCGATATTCGGGGTTTCCATCCACGCCGTCAATAATCGCCATGTAGCTTGGGAAGGTTCCGGTTTCGGCATTTCGGTGCTTGAGGTAGTCCTCCATCCGCACGCCGCGGCGGCGAAGCTTGTCGGCAATCCCTTCGATGGCCACCAGGTTTTCGAGCAGGCCCCGAAGGCCCTTGGTGTCGAGCAGTTGGGTTCCGTCGAGCTTCTCGAGCAACAGTCCGTCGGCACCGAGATCCAGCAGGATCTGCGTCAGGTGCTCATCGCTTTCCACATACTCCTCGCGTTTGCGGCGCGTCACTTTATAGAGCGGCGGCTGGGCGATGTATATATAGCCATGTTCGATCAGCTGGGTCATTTGACGATAGAAGAACGTCAGCAGCAGCGTGCGAATGTGCGCGCCGTCGACGTCGGCATCGGTCATGATAATGATTTTATGGTAGCGCGCCTTTTCGATGTTGAAGTCATCCAGGCCGATTCCTGTTCCGATCGCGGTGATCATGGTGCGGATTTCTTCGTTGTTGAGCACTTTGTCCAGCCGCGCCTTTTCAACGTTGATCACTTTCCCCTTCACCGGGAGGATCGCCTGGTACATGCGTTCGCGACCCTGTTTGGCCGAGCCGCCTGCAGAGTCCCCTTCCACAATGAACAATTCGCATTTAGCCGGTTCGCGGCAGGAGCAGTCGGCCAGTTTTCCGGGCAGTCCGCCGCTTTCGAGCGCGCCCTTGCGGCGGGCGAGGTCGCGCGCCTTGCGCGCCGCGCTGCGCGCACGGGCCGCAACCACCGCCTTGTCGATGATCAGACGAGCGACCGACGGATTCTCTTCAAAGTAGATTCCCAGCTCTTCATTGACGATCTGCTGGACGATTCCTTCCACCTCGCCGTTGCCGAGCTTGGTTTTGGTCTGTCCCTCGAACTGCGGGTCGGGAATTTTTACGCTGAGAACGGCGGTAAGGCCTTCGCGGATATCGTCGCCGCTCATGGCCTGTTTATCGTCTTTGATCAGCTTGTTCGTTTTTGCGTAGGCGTTGACCGTTCGGGTCAGCGCCGAGCGGAAGCCGGAGAGGTGGGTTCCGCCCTCGATCGTATTGATGTTGTTGGCGAAGGTGAAAATGGTTTCGTTGTAGGCATCGGAATATTGCATCGCGATTTCGACGACCACATCATCCTTTTCGCGCTCGAAATAGATCACGTCCGGGTGCATCGGGGCTTTATTCTTATTGAGATGCTGAACAAATTCCGAGATGCCGCCTTCGTATTCAAAAACCTCTTCGCGACCGGTTGCATCTTCGGTCAGCGTGATTTTTGTTCCGCGGTTCAGGAACGCCATCTCGCGCAGGCGTGAGGCGAGGGTGTCCCACTGGAAGCCGCTTTCGTGGGTAAAGATGCTCATGTCGGGCTGGAAGGTCACCTTCGTGCCGGTCTCGGTGGTCTTGCCGATTTTTACCAGCTCGGTGACTTCCTTGCCGCATTCAAAACGCTGATGGTGAATAAAGCCGTCGCGCTTCACTTCCACTTCCAGCCATTCGGAGAGACCGTTCACACAGGAAACCCCGACCCCGTGCAGACCGCCGGAAACCTTATACGTATCCGAATCGAACTTCCCCCCGGCGTGAAGCACCGTCAGCACGACTGTCACGGCCGGTTTGCCTTCGGTCGGATGCATGTCGACAGGAATTCCGCGTCCATCGTCGGTTACAGAGAGGGATCCATCGTCATTGATGCAGACTTCTATGTTCGAGCAGTAGCCCGCCAGTGCTTCATCGATCGAGTTGTCAACGACCTCATATACACAGTGATGAAAGCCGCGCGCGCCGGTATCGCCGATGTACATGGCGGGTCGTTTGCGGACGGCTTCGATGCCTTCGAGAACGGTAATATGGTCGGCACCGTACCCCGCGGCATCCGGGTTTTCAGGGTCTTTGATTTCGTCAGACATAAGGCTCCTTTTTCTCTTAAAATCGTAAAAAAAACATCGTACAGAAAACGGTTTATTCGAGCTACTAAAAAGGGGGGTAAATGCCGGAAAAAATCGTTTAAAATTAGGGGGTTTCGCCATTTGGCTCTCTTTTTCAAACCTTCGGAAAAATCAAGCCGAAAAGTTCCATCCCCCTTCACTTTTTTTGCCATAGAAAGGCAGGATGTCTTGAAAGAGCCCGGCCTGTTTTTCCACGGGTTGGAAAGGTCGGCCAAACGGCATTTTGGGTCGTAGAGATTCTTGCCTTGTTCATTTCAGGCACTTCTGTTAAATAAGCACTATTATGCAAAGATATAAACTTATAAGAACAGTGTGTCTCACGGTGCTTTGCTGCGCAGCTGTGAGTGGCGTGGCGCAAACGAATGTGAGCAGCTTGGTGGAGACGAACTCAAGCAGTCCGATAGAAGCGGATGTGAGTGATCTGGCTAAAACGAATGTGACTCCATCGGTTGTTCTGCCCGTTCCACGGATCGGGCGGGCTATTTTTCTGGTTGAGCATGAGAAGGGGAGCGGTTCCGGATTCCTGATGCAAGAGGAGGGAGAGGTCTACTTCGTGAGTAATATTCACGTAATGGAGGGGGGCGATAACTTTTCCATCCGGAATATCTACGGCGAAACGGTTTCGGTTCCGGATGCAGTGGAGGTGGCCTCCGATCGTGATCTGGTTCGCTTTCGGGTTCCTTCGTACAAAGCCGCGCTCCTGACTTCGGCAGATTTTGGATTCGGCGATAAAGTGTGTGCTCTGGGTAACAGCGGGGGGGAAGGTGTGATTACCCGGCTGGACGGGGAGATTCTGGCACTCGGTCCGGATAAGGTGGAGGTGTCTGCAGAATTTATTCCAGGCAACAGCGGTGGGCCTGTGCTGAGTGAGAGCAACCAGGTTATCGGGGTGTCCACCTACCTGAAAAGATACGGAAGTATGCCAGATTGGATTATTGAGGGGACCCGCTTTGAAGGCACGCGGCGGATGGCGGTGCGGGTAGATAATGTGGACTGGATCTCGATGACCTGGGATGATTTCTGCCGCGAGGCCGCCCGCGTTCAAAAAATCGAGGATTGTTCTGATGCGGTAATTCACATCGTTCATACGTTGTCGGAGGATGGGTATGAAATGATTTACAGCGATGTGGATCACAATGAACTTCAAAAGTGGCTTAAACGGCACAATCAGGATGTACGAAAGGCGGGTGGCCGGATGGATAAGGTCGAGACCGAGAAGGGGGATAGAATTACGATCAGCTATCAAATGTCATCATCCATGGAGAGAGCCGTCCGGTCGAATTTCGCCTCGTTAGGCGACGTGTTGAAACGATTGGAAAAAGAGGCCTCTCGTACGAGTCGGATATCGCTTCCATTTTTTAAGGAGCGCATGAAAAGCTATCAGCGCTATTTTAATTCCAGTCGCACCCAAATGGAGACCGTCGTTGAAACCATGTTCTAAGTTGTTTTCCTGGCGAATTGTTTTTGTGCTGGTGGGGCTTGGGTGCCTTGGTAGTGACGCCGTTTCTCTTTATGAACTAGACACACCGGCTCTGACTGAAAAGGCAGAAGCGGGGGATGCAGAGGCGCAATATTGGCTGGGCAGCCGCTATTACTCGGGGCGTGACGGAGTCCAGCAGGATTACTCTCAGACGATGGACTGGCTTCAAAAGTCGGTGGACCAAGGGAATGCTCGGGCTCAGTCGTTACTCGGGCATATGTATGTGACGGCCTGTGGCGTTGCACCCGATTTTGAGAAAGGGTTGGAGCTGGTGCATGCCGCTGCGGCGCAGGCAAACTCGACGGCTTTGAATTATCTCGGAAACTTCTATGAAATGGGCCGTGCCGGGTTGACTCCAGATCGCTTCGAGGCGATGGACTGGTACATCAAGGCGGTGGCGAAAAGACATTCTTCGGCGAAGAAAAGCTTGAGTAAGCTACGAAAAGAGGCGGATGCATTCCGGATGGGTACGGCATCGAATGAGTGGTGGGAAATCTCTTTGGAGGAACTCACTGAACTCGCCGAAACCGGGGATGCAGAGGCTCAGCGCAATCTGGGGGTTCGCTACAAAGGATACGGTGGGATCCCCGTTGATTTCGAGAAGGCGCAGTATTGGCTGGAACAGTCTGCGGCTCAGACCAATTTGAGTGCTCATTACGGTCTGGCTTTGCTGTATACCTCCACAACAAACGTTCAGTCTGAAAAAGCATTTCATCACTGTTCGGTTGCGGCGGAAGGCGACTATCGGAGTGCTCAGAATACGCTGGGCAGGTATTTTCGTGATGGCGTGGGAACGGCTCCGGATCGGGTGAAGGCTTTGCGCTGGTATCGTAAAGCCGAGCAGGCAGGGCACTCTTCGGCTCCGGAGAATATTTACAATTTGATGAAGGGGCAACTGATCGATCATTCGTCCGTAAAAAACGGAATATCCATTGCGTCTAAGAAGTATGTTCTGCCTGCCGTGAAGTTTTCGATTCGAGACTTTGACAATCAGAAGACGGAGGTCCGGTTTGTGGAGTATGATGTAAAAGAAAAAACGGTCAAAATTGAACCCGCTCTTGGTTCGGTCAATACTCTCCCTCTTTCGGCTTTTTCAAAAAAAAGCCACCCTGCGATTCTGCAGGAGGCTGTATATGATGCGTTTGAGGAGTTGTCTGTGCGCATAAAGCGAAAAAATTTGTCCCGTAAGGAGTGTGAGCAAGAGGGGAAGGTTTTTGGGAAAAAAGGATCCTCTGAGTTTGAATATGATGGGTTTGTTTACAGCCTGAGTTTTAAAAACCGGGGCGGAGTGCGGTTAAATAATTTGAATGTCGAGTGTGAATTTTTCTATGGAACTAAAGAACAAATCTCCTCTCTTTTCGGGGAGGGATCCTGGCACGAAAAAAGCGGCGTGGAGGACTGCATGCTTAAAAAGATTTCGATTGATGCCGGGCAAAAATCTGTGGCTCAAACGCCTCCGTTCATTCTCGAGTCCTATCACACAGACAGCGACGTTTATTATCAGGACGGTTCGCCAACAACGGTTGAGTCGGATCCGGTGGGGCTGATGGTTCGGGTGAGTTGTCCGATGATGGACGGAAGCGATGTTTATCGCGATTTCTATGAGAAATCTTCTCTTTCTTCCAAGGTGTCTTGGAAAGAACGGATGACTAATGCTTCCAGAACTGAAAAAAAGAAATAGGTTTGGGTAGCAATCAAAAAATCCGGCTTGGCCTCGTTCGGCCAATCCTCTGAATCGGGGTTGAAGAGTATACAGGTTCCATCCGCCTTCATTGAGGCTGCGGCGTGACGCGATGTCTGAAACTTATTTAATGCCGACGATGTAGGCGACCCAGCCAAGGGCGTTTTCGTAGTTTTTGCGAAGGCGGTAGATTTCGTCGGAGTCGCCGTCCTTTGTCCAGCCGTGCAGGTAGACTTCGGCGGACTGGAACCCAGCTTCGAGGAGCAACTCCTGGATCTCGGGAAGCGTCCAGAGGCGCCAGTCGTAGGTGAAGGCTTTTTTGATTTCGACAATGCTTGCCTGTCCTGAGCCGCGTCGAAGGGGGATTTTGAAATGGATGTAGTTCACGACGTGGTGGTCGATCACATTGTAGACATCCTGATCCCAGGTATATTCGAACGGAGGAACTTTCGT
>JAUXCB010000147.1 GCA_030619095.1 Verrucomicrobiota bacterium
ATATACGTTTGGGTAAGCGATGAAGAAAGTCGTCCAGACCAAAACGTTCAAGCGTGCCTTGAAAAAGGTTCACCCCAACGAAAAAAAGTCGATTGACCGGGTGGTCCGGAAAATCATAGCAGCTCCGGAAAAGGGAGATGCGAAGAGGGGGGATCTATCAGGAGCGTTCACCCAAACCTTCAATATGCACGGGACGAAATTCCGACTCATATATAAATTTGATGATGAAACAATCACCTTGCTTCGATTCGGGCCACGAGAGAATTTCTGCGGATAGGAACTCGCCGAACCTTTCCGCTGTTAAGTTCCGTATAATTTCACAACCACACCTTATAAGGTGTGGTTCGGACTGTTGATAAAGTTCATCTCCAGTTAATTTCCCTTAAAAGTAACCACCACGAGTGCAATGGGATATAGGCAAAATCATTAAAGGGCAAAATGATTACCTATTCATATACAGCTGGTTAGAAAAATGATTTTTCCCTTTAATGATTTTGCCAAAAATTCTGTCGCATCGATCTGATGCGCATCCGGAGAAACAGAAGGAAACCAGAATATTTCCCGGCTTCCATTGCTCCAACAATCCATTCATCCGGTATTCCATTCTTCCTTTTCCGCTGCTGTGGATAACTGTCTACAAGTAGCCACTTATCGACAAGAAACCATCAAAACACTCTATGTTGTGGTGGTCGGCACACTGTATTAGACATAAGATATATTATGCGACGTTGAGTATGGGTTAATGAAACAGAGGGGTTTGCTGGATTTGCTTAACTGTTTCAGAAACCCTCTGCGCTCTCCGCGCCTCTGCGAGGAAGACTTCTTGAACCGCTATTGGAAATTTATGCCACCTTTGGGACAACACGCTCGTTTGGAAAGTTTCATAATCCGACCAACGGGCCGTCTGAAAATCAACCGTGCGATTCTCAGGGAGTTAATTTTTTACTAAAGAAACTTCGCCACTAAGGCACGAAGACTCGAAGAAGAAAAACGCTTTTCGCGGAAGCTTTGTGTCTTGGAGCCTTTGTGGCAATTCTGACGAATTCAATCAATGATTGATTTCAGCAAATCCGGCGCGGTCGAGCGGCCAGCAGACGAAAAATGCCGGGCCGAGAATACGTTTTCGTTTTACGGCTCCGAAATAACGGCCATCCAAGCTCTGATTCGTATTGTCACCAAAAAATAAAAATTCATCATTTTTCAACCCAATGGTGTCGCCAGCCTTGCCAAGCAATGGCGCTGGAAGCGAGTTCATGCTTCCAAATTGATAACCAGAATAGTCACCATTTAAAAATAGTTTGTCGAACCGTGGATCGGTCGGTTTTGAACCATTGACCAGTAAAACATTGGGATTGAGTGAAATGGTTTCGCCCGGAAGCCCAACCATCCGCTTAATGTAATAGGCGTTGTCTCGCACCTGAGGATGGATGAGATCACGGGTGTCAAAGACGGTGATATCCCCCCTCTTCGGACGGATGAAATTATATTTCAGACGGTTGACGAGAATATAGTCGCCGCTTTTGATGATCTCGCTAACGATGGGCTCCCCTTTTCTGATCTCTTCGTTGAACCGGCAGTGGCGAATGAGTTTTACCGGGATTTTATGTGCCACACTACCAATATAGATAGTGACGGTATCGTCAGGGTTGGGCTGATAATAGAGCTGTTGTTGTCCATTAAATCCGAGCGTGGTGTGGATACGTCCATCGGCCTTGGCAATGACAGAAAAGTTTTTTTCGCCAAAAAGAACCCGGTTTGCAATATTCGCCATCGGGTTCCTTGATTTGAGGGTCGTCTCCTCCTGAGCGGTAATGCCGTAGAGCGTCGGTTGCATGGAGCCAGTGGGAATTTTAAAGGGCTGAAAAAAGTAGGCGCGGATCGCCATGGCGGCAGCGATGGCGACAAAAAAAACCTCAATATTTTCCCGAACTTTTGGGTGCTTGCGAGGCGGAGCCACCCGTAGACAGCTTTTTTCAAGGGCATCACCTGCCGCCTCCATGGCTGCAAGATCCCCGCCTTTTCGGGCGGTGCGCGCAATCTCTTCGATGCTGCGATGCGCTTCCATCATCTCGGCATCGGAAATGTCCTCGTGCAGGTGTCTCATGTGCCGGGCGTGATGTTGCAGTACCTTGAGTTCTTTGCGCGCTTTCCGGATTTTTAAAAATTTCATACTAATCCTTTTACAGGGGTCGCTTTCAGGCGACCCCTCCCCTACTCCACTTTTGTTTTAAGTACGGCGATGAAGGCCTCCTGCGGAATACTCACACTGCCGATGCTCTTCATCTTCTTTTTGCCCTCTTTCTGGCGCTCAAGCAGTTTGCGCTTTCGGGAAATATCACCACCATAACACTTCGCCGTCACATCCTTGCGGTAGGCTCGAATCGTTTCACGGGCGATGATTTTTCCGCCGAGAACGGCCTGAATCGCCACAGAAAAGGCCTGTCGCGGAATGACATCTTTGAGCGATTCACACATTTGGCGCCCGCGGTGGATCGCTTTGGAGCGGTGGACGATCGCGGAGAATGCGTCGACCGGTTCGCTGTGAATCAGAATATCCATTTTAACCAGATCGGATTCGCGGTAATCGGCGTACTCATAGTCCATGGAGGCATATCCGCGACTCAGGCTTTTGAGCCGGTCGTAAAAGTCAATCAGCACTTCGTTGAGCGGCAGGTCGCAGGTGAGCATTACGCGCTGTGCGTCAATGGAATCGGTGTGGACGATCTCCCCCCTCTTCTCCATCACCAGCTGCATCATATCGCCGAGGCAGGTCGTCGGGGTAATGATGGTCGCTTTAATGAACGGTTCCTGCATGCTTTCGATGCGCATGATGTCCGGCATATAGGTTGGGTTATCGATTTCAAGCACGCTGCCATCCTTGAGATTGATGCGATAGATCACATTCGGGTACGAGGCGATGATATCGAGGTCGAACTCGCGGCGCAGGCGCTCCTGGACAATTTCCATATGGAGCAGCCCCAGAAAACCGCAACGGAACCCGAAGCCGAGGGCCACCGACGATTCAGCCTGATAGCTGAAGGCGGCATCGTTCAGCCGCAACTTATCCAGGCTCTTGCCGAGCTTTTCGTAATCACTGGTTTCGATGGGGTAAATCCCAGCGAAAACCATTGGGTGGATCTCTTTAAAGCCCGGCAGCGGAGTTTCCGCTGGATTGCGTGCGGATGTTATGGTGTCGCCGATTTGAATCTCGGAGGCCTCCTTGATGTTAGCAATCACATATCCGACGGTTCCTTCGCTCAGCTCCATTCGCTTTTCCGGGTCCGGAGCAAAAATACCGACCTCTTTAATCTCGTACTCCCGGCCGGTTCCCATCATGCGAACCTTGTCGCCGGGACGAAGATTCCCGCTGAACAGGCGGAGGTAGACAACCACGCCACGGAAGGCATCATATTTGGAATCGAACACCAACCCGCGCGGCGTATGATCGGCTACCGGGGCCGGTGGGGGAATTCGTTCGACGATGGCCTCAAGCACCTCGGCGATCCCCTTCCCTGTTTTCGCGCTGATTTCCAGACAGTCAGTGGCTTCAATGGCGAGCAGATCCTCAATCTGTTGCGCCACCTCTTCCGGCTGGGCACTGGGCAGTTCTATTTTGTTCAGTACCGGAAAAATGGTCAAATCCAGCTCCGAAGCGAGATAAGCGTTTGAAACCGTTTGTGCCTCAACGCCCTGTGCGGCATCCACCACCAAAATGGCACCTTCACAGGCTTGCAAGCTGCGGGAAACCTCGTAGGAAAAATCCACATGTCCGGGCGTGTCGATCAGATTGAACAGATAGGTTTCCCCATTTTTGGCGGTATAATTCATTGAAACCGGATGCGCTTTGATGGTGATTCCGCGCTCGCGCTCCAGATCCATGTCATCGAGCAGCTGCTCTTTCATATCGCGCTCTTTGACGGCTCCTGTTAACTGCAGGATGCGGTCGGCCAACGTCGATTTGCCATGATCAATGTGAGCAATGATGGAAAAGTTTCGAATAAGGGACAGGTCGGACATAGGATAGTTCGTTAAAATCGTTAAGGGTTGAAGTCGTTCAATTTATTTAAGAGTAGAATTTGACAAAATAATGGATAACAAAATGATTTTCAACAGCCATAAAAACAACTTTTAAAACACGAAGGCACGAAGAACTCTAAGCATTTTTTAGAGACCTTCGTGTTCTTCGAGTCTTTGTGTTTAAGTGAAGTTGAGATTTTCATTCGCGGTTTAAATTTTCGAGTTATATGTGGCTTCGGCGTTGGCGCGCATGGTTGCGATGGCCTCTTTCATATTGGGAGCCTTAAAGAGCGAGGTGCCGGCAACGAACAGATTGGCTCCGTGCGCGGCGGCGGGGTTAACCGTTTCCAGATCGATACCCCCATCAATGGAGATCGGCATGTCTGGGTAACGCCGGCGGATTTCCGCCACCTTGGCTTCCGCATCCACGATATAGCTTTGTCCTCCAAAACCGGGATTGACCGACATAATAAGCACTTCATCGACTAGCCCGTTTTCTAAAGAGTCGAAAAGGCTCTCCACCGCCGTCGGCGGATTCACCGTGATTCCAGCCTTGCAGCCGAGATCACTGATTGTGCGGAGGGTTTCCTCCACATCGCACTCGGACTCGATATGAATCAGAATGGTGTCCGAGCCTGCCTTGGCGAAGGCCTCAATGTGATCCTGTGGATGAAGCAACATCAGATGCACATTGAGCGGCAGATTCGTCACACGATTGGCCAGGGTCACCACAGCCGGCCCCATGCTGATGTTCGGCACGAAGACTCCATCCATCAC
>JAUXCB010000230.1 GCA_030619095.1 Verrucomicrobiota bacterium
ACAGAACGACATGGCTACGATCCGACTTTTCCATCTCGTGTGTCGTCTTGATCAACACCTGCTTCAGAGATTACAGTATTAACATAATCTAATGTTGTTGCATCAGCATTAGCCTTCATAGGCATAAACGTAGCCGCAGCCGCAATAGCACCGATTCCTAATGTTTTTGCCAAAGTTGAATTTGATTTTCTCATGCTAAAAAAATGTAAAAGGGGTTTATAAACTTTTCGGTTTGTGTCATTGGGTAGTGGGAACAGAATGGGAATAGAGTTATGTGTAATATTCATATTTTTTATACTTTCTGTATTTAATCTATAACAGTTTTGTGTGGGGCGGTTCACGGCAGATTGACCTCCACGCGGAAGAAGGATGAGCTGTTGGTTTTGGGGATCGGCCAGGTTCCCGCGGATAGGCCGTTGGTGAGCGGTTGCATGTCCGATTCCAGATTGCCCGAAGCAACCACGCTGTAGGTGCGACCGGAGGCGGTGTTCCAGCTCAGGGTATCTCCATCCTGAATGGTTACTCTGAAAACATCGTTCGAATTGTCGGGGGCGGTTCCGGCAACGTGTTCCTGCCAGTCGGTCTGGCCATCGCCGTCGGTATCAATCAGGCTGGCGGCTTCATAGCTGGCGCTGGAGTTGTTGTCGGCCACTAGGCCGAGGTCGTAGAGCAGGCCGAAGGATGCACCGTTTTGGGCTCGCATTTGACGGGTGATGGGTACGATCACGCCCGGCGAGGTGACAGGCGGGTCGGAGAACAGCCCGACATCCGCAAAAACCGTGCGGCTGAGTTCGAACAGAAAAACCGCGGCGGCGAGCCCTCTTACTATATTCAGTTGATATCGTTTCATGGATCATCTTCCTTGAAAGCGAAGGCATCGTATCAGATGCGAGAAAGCCTTTCAATTGTCAGTTCAAATTGTCTGAAACGGTTTGAAGCTGAAGAAATCCTCTTCGTCAAACCACGCACAGCGGATTTTTGAAAGGGAAAGGTTGGCTTGTTTCGCGAGAGCTAGCGCGTAGAGGTTGAGCTACGTGGCGACCTTTCGCTTCTGCTCCTTCGCGGCGTTCGGTTTAAAATCGAGAATATAGAGCGTGTTGAATTTGTATGGCAGCAGATCGATGTGCCCGGCAATTACACTTCCTTTTAATAGCGGCTCACTCGGAGAGTTCGCCCTACCTTTGTTTTCCACCCTTCCGTGATTTTTTGCGGATGTGGGGTCAGGTCTGCATTTTGAACATTTGGTTGACACCTCGTTTGGACAGGGGTAGTTTTTCAGGACGATGGCGAGACCTTTACGAGTGGATGTGGATGATGGGGTTTATCATGTGGTGAGCCGAGGGAATGATCGGCAGTGCCTTTTTACATGTGATGAGGACCGTCTGCATTTTCTGGCGGTTGTGGCGGCGGCACAAGAGCGGTTTGGGTTGCGTATTCATGCCTATGTTTTGATGGATAATCATTTTCACCTGATTGTGTGTACGCCGAATGCGAACCTGAGCCGTGCGATGCAGTGGATGAAGACCTCTTACAGTATGTGGTTTAATCGGAGGCATGAGCGCGTGGGGCCTTTGTTTCAGGGGCGTTTTAAGAGTACGTTGGTAGATTCTTCGGAGAGCTGGCTTGTCGATTTGAGCCTGTATATTCACTTGAATCCGGTGCGTGTTCGGTCGTTGGGGTTGGATAAGAAAAGCAAAGCCGCTGAAGCAAAGGGGTTGCTCCAGCCGTCCGCCGAGATGGTGAAGGAGCGGTTGCTCGTCCTGCGCAACTACCGTTGGAGCTCGTATCCGTTCTATGCCGGGTATCATTGAAAATTCCCCGAGTGGTTGGATGTGGCCCCTGTGCTTTCCCGTTTGGGACAGCGAGGCGTGGGCGCAATATATCGCGAGTTGGCGGAACGTCGCATTGCCTATGGGCATGATGAAGCGTTTGTAAGTCAGTTGAAAAACCGTCTAGCACTGGGGGGAGCGCACTTCGTTGGGCAGACTCGTCAAGAAGTCGAACGGATTGATCGAGATCTGGCGGGTCATAGGGAGCTACGTGAAGTTTGTTCTTGGGATGATGTGGTTACGGGCGTAGAGCGCATTTCTGGAAAAAGCTGGAAAGAGCTTCAAGCAAGGGGAGAATGGGGGCGTTCTTTGACGTATTGGGGGGCGCAGCGCTACGCTGGAATGACACTGAAAAAAATATCTCATCAATGTGAAATGGCGGATTACGGCGCGGTAAACATGGGGATTCGTCGTTTGGTGAGTCGGAGCAAAAAGGATAGATCCATTCAGAAGGCGATGCGTCAACTGGATGAAATGTTCAAAGTGCAGACCTGACCCCAATGGAAATTCAAAAAAGGCTGGAGGTCGGGGCGGTAAATCGAGATGATGCAGGTTTTAGGAGAGATGCGAGATGCGAGATTCGGGATGCGTGACGCGGAGTTTTTGCATTGTCCAATAACGAATAACCAGTAACCAAGGTACCCCTTATGTCTTTTGAGAGTGGATCAGTCAGTTTTCGTATGTTTTATGTTCCTGTCGAAATTCCGGAAACCATTCACGAACGGTTTGCCGACGAAGTGCTTGGCTCCATTGATTTCATCACCGATGACGAGCTGACGGGCTGGGTGGGGGCGAGGCATCTTTTTGATGGCAGTGATCAAATCTCCCAGGCGCGAATGAAGGGTAGGCTCTCCGGACCCAGCCAGGCCTATGAAATCTGGACAGGCATGCGTGTCGAGCTTAATGGCCAGCTCATCAAGAACCTCGTTGACCGATACATACTCCTTTCTCGCGAGTGTCTTGTTCGTCGTTCGGCCAAGCTGACAGTAGGTGCAGTCGTAGGAGCAAGTTTTGTACGGGACGAGATCCACACCAAGCGAGCGGCCCAGTCTTCGAGAGGGCACAGGTCCGTAAACAAGTTGAAACCCCGGATTGCTCACCGGCAGCTCTCGCCTTCGGGTTTGCCCCTCCCCCGTTTGCTCCTGGCATATAGCAGG
>JAUXCB010000124.1 GCA_030619095.1 Verrucomicrobiota bacterium
GAAACCTTCCGTACATTTTTCAACTATGTGCTCAGAGGTCATCTCGACCCCGGAGAACGGTCTATGCAACCTTCTCCAGTGTATCCACAGGAACCTCAGCCTCTATGGCCGTGCCCATCATATCCAGCAAAATTTTTACGCGCTCGCCGCCCGGCATCACCTGAGTAATCACCGCCTGCAGCCCCATCAGCGCACCCTCGGCCACGACCGCCGCATCACCCTCCTTAATAAAGGGCTCATCCGGAATCACAATCGGCTCCTGTGAATCGGTGCGTAGCACCTCAATCATGGAGTCCGGCACCGTGGCGCACTCTCCAGCGAACCGAACCAGGCCGCGCACCCCCACCGCGCTTGAAACCGCGAGAAACATCGGCAGATCAAAGCGGGCGAAAACGTAGCCGGGGAACAAGGCCTCCTCGAACCAGACCTTCCCGCGCGGGGTCCGACGCGTAAACCGAATCCGCGGCGCAAACACCTCCACGCCTTCCAGCAACTCAAGTTGGCCGGCGGCAATGTGCTCCCGCTTCGGCTGGGTTCTCACGCAAAGCCAACCCGTTTGGGTGTCAGGGAGTATGGGGGTATGGGGGTCTTGGTTCATACTCTATTGATTCAATTCGTGTAGATTCGCGTGAATTCGTGATCCGGAATCTCTTTCCTTTTCATGTGTAACGAGTCCATTTCAATCCGGTTTAATAAAATTGAGCGCAAACGGGAGCAGAGACCCGGCGCGCTTCTGCCAGCCCTGCAAGCGGCCGATCCGCATCTCAAAAAACTCCCGGCGCTCCTCCTCTTCTTCGGCGGCAATCAGTTCATTGATACGAGCCATGCGAACCTTCCCGTTTTCAAGATGCGGACGAACCTGCTCGTTGACAAAGCCAGTCACGATATTTCGCAACGACGACTCCGCCTCAAAATGGTCGCTACGACTGCCCGGAATATAGACCGGATTGACCGCACCAAACGAACGAAGAATTTTCAGCCCCTGACTGGTGGAGCCTTTACTGATTTTCAGCTTGTTCATACAGTCATTGATACAGAGCGGGTTCGGGGAAATAAACAGTAGACCATACAGCTCTCCCACCGAGCGCGGAAGACTCAGGCCGGCGGCCAGCCGAACAAAAATCTCAATCACCTCTTTTTCAAGCTCTGAAAGCGTCGAACTCATCCCTCTCCTATAAAAGAATTCAAATCGTTCATAAAATAATGAACAGGCCGGCTCTTAGCAAGCTCAAACCTCTTTAATCAAAAGAAACGAGCGGTCTCAAAATCCCACTCGTCCTTCAAAAACCCCTTGACCCTCCTCTCCTTCAGGCGTAGGTTCCCTCCTTTCTATCGGTCTCGATAAGAGAGTGGGCTCCCCGCCCGCTCTTTTTTAATCGAAGGATGCGACGAGTTGAGCTTTTTGACAGTTGGAGGAAATGATGAACAGCGAACTGAGTGCCGTTGTAGAATATATGGAACGCGAGCGCGGCGTGGACCGCGAAACGATTATCGAAGCCATTGAATCCGCTCTGCAAAATGCCGCAGATAAAAACATGGACGATGCAGAGGTTCTGCGCGTCAAAATCGACCGCAAGACGCTGGACATCCAGGCGTTTGCCACCAAAAAGGTGGTGATCAGTGTCGATGACCGCTACAACGAAGTCAGCCTGGCGGAAGCCCGTCGCTCCCATCCCGAGGCGCAACTCGATGAGATCATTGAAATCGAATCCACTCCTCGCAACTTCGGTCGCATCGCCGCCCAAACCGCCAAGCAAACGATTCTCCAGAAAATCCGTCAGGCGGAAAAATGCCGCGTTTTCGAAGACTATAAAGACCGCGCCGGCGAAATTGTCACCGGTTCCGTGCGCCGCTTTGAGCGCAGTACGGTGGTGATCGACCTCGACCACGGCGCCGAAGGCATCATGCCCTCCAAAGAACGCGTCCCGACCGAAGAATATGAAGTCGGCGAACGCATCCGCGCCTATATTGTCAGCGTGGAAGAGCACGAAGCGGGGCCGGATATTCTTCTCTCCCGCAGCCACCCGGATTTCGTCCGCCGCCTGTTTGAACTCGAAGTGTCCGAAATTTCTGACGGCACAATGGAAATCAAAGGCATCGCCCGCGAAGCGGGTTACCGCAGCAAAGTCGCGGTGATATCCCACGATGAACGGGTCGATCCCGTCGGCGCCTGCGTCGGCATCCGCGGCATGCGCGTCAAAAATATCGTCCGGGAACTCAATGGCGAAAAAATTGATATTGTCCGCTGGAGCGACGAAATCAAAAAACTTGTCACCAACTCACTGGCTCCCGCCCAACTCAAATCTATCGATATCGACGAGCCGACTCATACCGTCACCGTCACCGTCACCGGCGACCAGCTCTCGCTGGCCATCGGCAAGCGCGGACAGAATGCCCGCCTCACCTCCAAGCTGATCGGCTGGCGCGTCGACATCCAGAAGGATGAAGAGGCCATGGACTTCGAAGAGCGCGTTGCCGCCGCCGTGGCCAACCTGGCTCTACTTGACGGTATCGGCGACGAATGGGCCGAGAAACTGGTTTACGCCGGCTTCCTCAGTATTGAAGGCCTACTGGCGGCCGACCTCTCCGACCTCGAAGCGATTGAGGACATCACCCCCGAAAAGGCCCAGGAACTCTGGGCCGCTGCAGAAAAAGCCTACACGGCGCAACATGGTGAAATTACAGAATGAAAGTTCATGAACTCGCAATTGATTTAGACGTCTCCGTCGAAGAGCTCCTTGAGATTCTCGGCGACGTGGAGATTGAGGCCGCAGACGGCGACAGCCTGCTGGCGGACAACGAAGTAGCCATCGTCTGCGACGAGCTCGGCTTTGCCTCCATTGAAGAGGCCCGCACCGCTACCGCGGAGGCGCACGCCGGCGAAGAAACGCCTGCCGCACCGCCCGCCGAGGAAACGCCCGCCGAGGAAACGCCCGCGGAAGAAACGCCTGCGGAAAAAACATCGGACGATGAACCGGCCGACTTGTCCGCCGAAGCCTCGGCGAAGGTGGACGCTTTGGCGGAGGGGGAAGAGAAAGCCGCCGCCGAAGAGCCGGAAGAGAAGGAAGCCCCCTCAACGACCATCGAATTTCTGAAGCCGCAGGTCGCGGTCAAAGAGCTGGCCGAAAAAATGGCGGTGAAGCCCAACCAGCTGATTGCCGAGCTGATGAAGATGAATATCTTCGCCTCGATCAATCAGGAAATCGACATCAAGATTGCCAAAAAGATTGCTGATAAATACGGCTTTGTGGTCGAGCTGAAGAAGAAGGAAAAGCCGAAACCCAAGGTCGAACCCAAGCAAGCGAAAAAACCGGCGGCCCCCGTGGAAGCTGACCGCCCGGAGGATCTTGAAATCCGCCCGCCGATTATCACCTTTATGGGGCATGTCGACCACGGGAAAACCTCGCTGGTCGACCGGATCCGCAACACCAAGGTTGTCGCAGGCGAGTCCGGTGGAATCACCCAGCATATCGGGGCCTACACGGTCGATATGGGTGCGCGCCAGATTACCATCCTCGACACGCCCGGCCATGCCGCCTTCACCGCCATGCGCGCCCGCGGCGCCAACCTGACCGACATCGCCGTACTGGTTGTCGCGGCGGATGACGGCGTGATGCCGCAGACCATTGAGGCCATCACTCATGCGCAGGCCGCCGGGGTCTGCATCTTGATCGCAATGAATAAAATGGATCTGCCAGCCGCCAACCCCGACCGCCTGAAACAGCAACTCAATGAGCAGGGTGTAATGGTCGAAGACTGGGGCGGAGGCATCGGCTGCATTCCGGTCAGCGCCGAAACCGGCGAGGGGATCGACGAGCTGCTCGAGCGCATTACGCTCGAAGCGGAAATGCTCGAGCTCAAAGCCAACAAGCGCAAGCGGGCAAGCGGATATGTCATTGAGGCGCAAATGGAGCCCGGCATGGGCCCAACCGCCACCCTGCTTGTTCGCGACGGCACACTCAAAGTCGGCGACAATGTTCTCTGCGGCGCTCAGTGGGGCCGCATCAAGGCGCTCATCGACTGCCAGGGCAAAAAGGTCCGCACCGCCGGCCCCTCCTGCGCGGTCAAATGCCTCGGCCTCACCGGCGTGCCCGGTGCGGGGGATGAATTCAATATTTGCGCCAATGATCGTGAAGCCAGACAGCTTTCCGAGGAACTGCTCGCCGACATCAAGGAGCAGGAGCTCACCCAGGCCTCGCCGCGCAACAAGATCTCGCTCGACGACCTGTTTGGCGATGCCTCCGCCGGAGAAATCAAAGAGCTTCCCGTCATCATCAAGTGCGATGTACAAGGCTCCGTTGAGGCCATTCAGCACTCGCTTGAAGGCATTAAAAGCGACAAGGTGAAGCTCAATATTCTCGTTAGTGATGTCGGAAACATCACCCCCAACGACGTCATGCTAGCCAGTGCGTCAAACGCCATTGTCCTGGGGTTCCATGTGGCGAAGGAAAATGGGGTTACGGTTGCCGCCAAACGCGAAGGGATCGAAATCCGCCTCTACGCCATTATCTATGAGCTGATCGAAGAGGTTGAAGCCGCGATGTGCGGACTGCTGGAGCCCGAACTGCACGAGGAACACCTCGGCACGGCGAAGATCCTGCAGGTCTTCGAAATGGGGAAACGCAATAAGATTGCCGGGTGCATGGTGACCGGAGGGAAGATCACGTCCAAAGCCAACATTCGCATCCAACGCGACGACGACATCCTCTATAAAGGCACGATCGGTTCGCTTAAGCGCTTCCAGAACGATGCCGCCGAAGTCCGCGATGGCCAGGAGTGCGGCATCCGCCCCGACAACTTCATGAACTTTGAAGAAGGCGACCTCATCGAAGCCTACACCGTCAAAAAAATCGCACAAAAACTCTAAAAGAACCGCAGAACACCGAATAAAGAATCTTGAATGCTGAAGGAAGTCACCCCTTCGAAATTCGAAATTCCTTGTTCGACATTCGAAATTCATCATGTCCAGTTCTCGCATCATCCGAGTGAACGAACTGCTGAAGCGTGAAATCGCCGCAGATATTCACCACCTGTTTTCCAACACGCAGTTCGATACCGGCGCCATCACCGTCACACGGGTCGAAACCGCGCCCGATCTGCGCGATGCCGCCGTTCATATTTCCATCTTCGAGCACGAAGAGGAGCGCGTCAAAATGATCCGCTTCCTCAACAAACACCGCAAAGCGATCCAGGCCCGGATGAGCAAGAACGTCATCATCAAATACACGCCGCGCCTCCGTTTCAAACTCGACACCTCCATTGAAAGCGGCGACCGGGTTCTTGGGATTCTCTCGGAACTCGACATCCCCGAAGACGGGCCCGGCAAAGCCGGGAATGACGAATGAGTAACCACCCAAATACCCAAACAAATCCAAATGC
>JAUXCB010000066.1 GCA_030619095.1 Verrucomicrobiota bacterium
ACCTGATCGGCGGTGAGAACCGCAAAGACCCCTTTGGGATCTTTGGCGGCGACCAGCGCGCCGCCACAGGCAACTGCCGCAGCGGTATCGCGCCCGATCGGCTCACCGACGATATTTTCGGGCGGAAGCATCGGTGCGGCTTGTTGCGTCGCCTCAATCAGATCGGCATTGGTCACCACAAAAACATTTTCCGGGGGAATCAATCCGTCGAGCCGGTCGACCGCCTGCGCGATCAGCGGCTTGTCGCCCACTAAAGCCAAAAGCTGCTTCGGGTGTTTCGAGGTGCTCAGCGGCCAAAAGCGTTCGCCCTTCCCTCCGGCCATGATCACTGCATAACGTCCTGCCATAAAAAAACTCCCTTTCCAATGCTTGGAAGCATTTCTAGCGCTTTTTCCAAGGTTTGGAAAAACAAATGCCATTTTTTCCATCCGCCGTCGCCACAGCTATGGCGAGACAAGAGGGTTGGAAAACCAAACTGGGTCACCGCCCCGAACATTCGGGGCGGCTACAAAAACGGTCAGTTCTCCTCTGTAGCCGAGTTCCTAGAACTCGGTCTTTGGATGAATCAGGGCAACTCGACGATAACGGTTCATAGCCCCGCGTTGCCATTCCCTTTGGTCATTGCTTTCGTTCCGAAAGCCTCGCTTCGCGTCAGGCGGATCTGCGGACGGATTAAACGGCTTTCACAGCGCGAACCATTTCGGCGACAAAGGCGGCGGCCGCGGCGCGGCCTTCGGGCGTGTGCGGGTTGCTGTGAAACCGATTGACGATCGCACTGCCAACGACGACGGCATCGGCATACGACGCGGCCTCGGCGGCGGCTTCCGGCGTACCGATGCCGAACCCGAGTGCAACGGGAAGCTTCGTGTGCTGTTGGATTTGCTGAACCAATGCGGGTGCGCCTTCAGCAATCGAATCGCGCACGCCAGTGACCCCTTCGCGTGAAACACAGTAGACAAAGCCGTTGGCATTTTTCACGATTTTTCTCATTCGCGCTTCGGGAGTGGTCGGCGTGATCAAAACGATGTTGTTGAGATGGGCGGATTGAATAGCCCTTTTATACGGTCTGGACTCTTCGCGCGGCATGTCGAGAATCAAAAATCCATCGATGCCCGCCGCAGCGGCCTCAGCCATCGAATTTTCGAACCCGCGGGCGGTCAATGTATTGAGGTAGGCATAGAAAATCAGGGGAACTTGCGAACTCTCACGGATTTTGGTGACGCACTTCATCACCCCGGCAAAGGTGGAACCGGCTTCGAGCGCGCGGATGGCGGCGTCCTGATTGACGCGTCCGTCGGCCAGCGGATCGGAAAACGGCAGGCCGAGCTCGACGATATCCACGCCAGCCTCTTCGAGTTTCAATACGATATCGACCGTATCATCGAGATTCGGATCCCCGGCTCCGATATAAGCGATGAACCCCTTTTTGCTCTCTTTTTTGAGCGCCGCGAATTTTTGAACCAATCGTGTTTTTTTCATCTTCTTAACCTAAATCATTTTTGACGGGATCACCAGCCTTCGCCAAGGCTACGGCTTGGCAGGCAGGATCACAGGATGTACAGGATTTTCCCAAGGGTTGGAAGAACAGGGATCATTTCTTTGATGAATCGTTAGATTCAATCTTCTTCAACTCGGCTTCGAGTTCGAGGAAATCGGTTTCCGTCATCGGTCTGATAAACCAGCCGTTCGCCCTTCCCCGGAAAATTCTGTTTTTTCTCACTCATTTTCACTCATATCCTTTTTCCAAACCTTGGAAAATTTCTACAGGTTTTTTCCACCCCTTGGAAACTCGAAGCCCATTTTTTCCAAGCCTTGGAAACGCGGTGGGGACACTGCGTCTACACATTCAACCCTTTAGAAAAAAGATTCGCCGAGCGAAGATATATCACTTAGTGATACATCTCCCCATTCGTTGCTTTTCATTCATTCGTTGGGGAAAGCCTTTTCCAGAGCGTCCGCGATCACAGCTATAGAACATCTCCAACCCTTGGAAAACGAAAGGCGGTTTTTGCGTCCCAACATAAATACGTACTCACCCTGCCCCTCGCCCTGCTTAAAGCCGCTTTGCATTGACACTCCCCGCAAAAAATCCTTGGGAGATAATCCCATACCTCATGAGGTATGGGATTATGCTTGCATGACGTCCAATATTGAAAAATGAAGTCCGGTTCTATCCGCTGATGTGCAGGCCGGGAGGCAACGCTTCCCCAAAACTGCGGTTCTGCTCCCCGGTATCGAGTGAGCCGCCTTTGTGAACCAGTTCGATATGATGTTCGGGGCTTCCGCCGGCTTTCATCCATGTAACGACCTGCTTGCGCACTTCACCCGATACATCCCGATAGCGGTCACCCGTCAGGCGACTCATCTGCATGACGGCGAATGATACTTCCGGATGGCCGGCAGGCTCTCGAATCAGTTTGGCGATCCACGGCTCAACCACTTCTGCACGAACCACCGAGTTGAGCGAACCGTAGGATGGAACACGCGCTCCGACACGCCCCAATGCCCAGACAGCCGCTCCGTTGGAAACTTTGGCTCCCTTGCGCAAAACCCACTGCGACATGAGTCCACCCAGCTTTTCCTTCACTGCGGGGCGAATCCGCTCCAGAGAACCCAACAGCCGCCAGCACTCGGCGCTTTCATGGTCGCCGAACTGAAAGTTTTTCATCTTTTCAGGTTTCCGGCCCGGAACATTCCGTATGCGCGCATACCATGCCCCGACCAGAAGAGTCGCCAGCTGTTTCTGCTGGGTCTCACTCAATCCACCGGCAATGCGCCGCCACAGAATCCACCACTCCGCACGGCACATTTCGTTGCGTGGATGTGACACGCCTTCGTTGAACAGAGGCCAGAGCTGTTTGATGCGCCAATCGTCGACAGAAAAGCCGTAGCCCGGTCGCATGGCGTAGCCAAGCAGGTTCAACCAGCGTCCTTCCGTTTCGGCATCGCGCTTGCGGGAGGACTTGTGCTCCATCAACTCTTCAAACCAGCCCCTCAGCAGAGCGGGCGGCCAGGTGTTGCGCTCCATTCCGGTAGCGGCCTCCAGTTCTTTCACCATCCGGTTGGCCGCAATGGCCTGCTCCGGTCCGAGGGCGCGGCTGAGAACATCCAGACAGTCCTGCACAACCGTCTCACCCGAAACGTCCGCACCGTCTGCGTTTTCACCACCGGCATCCACGTCGCTGCGGGTGGTGCCGCGCACATCGAATTCCAGCTGCCATTTTCGTTTGCGGCCCTTGACCTCGGCACACCAGACCTCAATGGTGCCGATTTCGGTCAGCGAGGCGTGCAGCTCCACCTCTACGGTTTCGGCGGAGCGCTTGCGTCCGGACTGTACCACCGTCTTAATGGCGGGCATCGGACGCAACGATGGATCGTTGGCCGCGACCAGATCACCGGGCTGATCCTGCAGGCGGACGCTGGAGGTAAAAAGAGGAAATTCGACCGGTTGGCGGATCAACAACTGAAAGGTGCGGTCGCTCAGCGTGATGGATGCACCCTCCTCGAGTCCGGCGGGCAGCAGGCAGACCGCCTTCCGCCTTCTTTCCAATCCGGCGCGACACGGCGGGGGCTGATCCGAATCGGCATGACCGACTCCGAGATAGTAGGCGCGCGGAAGACCGCCCGAAATCCGGACGCCCTCCCCGCTACGGGCAAGCCCGTAACGCACCGCGCCATGCGCCACCGCCAGATCCAGATGCGGATTATCGAGCACGCCCGGTTCCCAGCCGTCGTCCGCGTCGAAGGCGGATGTCAGGGCGGACAGCAACCGCTCCCGCAAAACCGGAGAGGAAAAAAAGCCGCCGTTAAACAAAATATGATCGGGCCGCACCGCACCGCGATCGGACGGGCCGAGTGGATCCGCATGCTCAGACAGAAAAGCGGTCAGATAGCGGGTGATTGCGGCATCGGGCGCGTAAGGAAGGCCGAATTCCTGAAAGCCGGATTTTCTCGTTTCGGGGCGGTCCAGCAGGGTGACCGGTGGCAGAAAACCATCGGCCAGCAGGCGAACGACCTCGTCACGGGCCACCTCAATCTGACGGGTTCCGCCAACGACACTTTTGCCGCGCACCGGCAGGTTGATCGTGTGGCTTTCCGGGGCGTCCGGTTGAAGCAGCGCCTCTTTAGCCTGCTGACAGCGGCGCACCAGTGTGCTCCATGCGGCGGGAGAGAGTTTTTCGCCGCCCGCTCGCTCTTCCAAATGATGCGCCAGCGCAAGGTCGAGGTTATCACCCCCGAGGATCAGATGATCACCGACTGCGATTCGTCGATAGGACAAGTCCCCCTCTTCGCCCGCATCCACCTGAATCAGGGTCAGGTCGGTGGTGCCGCCGCCAATATCGCAAACCAGTACAACCTGCCCCGGCTTCAACGCGCGTTTCTCAGCAGGATCCGCCGAGTTCATCCAGGCATAGAACGCGGCCTGCGGCTCTTCGATCAGACAGAGGTCGGGCAGACCCGCACGTTGCGCCGCAGCAAGAGTCAGCTCGCGGGCGACTTCGTCAAAGGAAGCTGGAACGGTCAGTACCAGATTCTGTTCGGCCAGCGGCGCGTCCGGATGCTCATGATCCCACGCCATCCGGATGTGCTCGAGATAGTATCCGGAAACAGCACCGGGCGAATGGTGCTTCACATTCGATTCGCCATGCCATGGCAAAAGCGCCGCACTGCGGTCAACCCCGCTGTGGCAAAGCCACGATTTTGCGGAGACAATCACGCGCCCGGGCACGGTCGCGCCGTGGTCGCGCGCAAACGCGCCGACCAGCGGCCGTCGAACCCCGTCCGACCACGGCAGTGCCAGATCTTCATCTGTAAACTCGCCGCGCGCGGGCTGGTAGTGGAACGAAGGCAGCGTGTTGAGCCGCTCGACCGTCGCGGAGGCGGTCAACTGTGGGATGGCAAAGGTTTCCACCTGCGACAGGTCGCCCTGCGCGTCGATGAACGCGACCGCGGAATGGGTGGTTCCGAGGTCGATCCCGACGATGTATCGCGCCGGTTCAAATGGATTACTGGTTTTCATAAAAAAGAACTATGTAACAACAATAGAATTGGAGCAGTTTCTTGCAGAATGATGTACGGCAGAATAATGGAGATTACGTTACTGTTACAAACTCCACATCATATTTATCAAAATTGATCCAGTGAATACTCTTGAGGCAGCTTTTCCCAAGCAGGTTTGCCAGATGCTTTTGATAATCTGCTTTGTGTCGCACCGCTGTTACAAAAAATGCAGATGTATCATTCAGCATCCTGAATTTTTGATGGCCAATTACTTCACCTCGCACACAAATATCTATCGGCTTTTCGACGATACGTTCTCCGCCTAAAAAGTGAACGAGTGCATCCGCATACAACGATGCTTCAAGAAACGCGCCCCAATCCTCCAACAAATCTTCAAAAATGGCCTTGAGTCGAATGCTCTCGTCATTGCGTTCCTGCCAATGGTCAAAATCCAATCGATACCGAAAACGCTCATTTTTATTCAATGATGTGGACACAAACTCATGGGTCACGCGAGGTGTGCGGAAGTTCAGCAACTTCCCGTGTTGCAGACAGCAGAGAAACAAATAATTCAGCAATTGAAGCCGGTGCGAACCGTTAAACGCCTGCACGGTTTTCAGCTCATAAACCACGGAGCGATTCACCAGCAGATCCATGTAATAGGTCTTGCAAAAATCTTTATGGCTCACATGGATCGGAACTTCGGTTTCTACAGATTCAAATCCCGCTATCCGGCAAAGCCGTGCCAATTCATTCCTATAGATATCCTCGTCATAAAATCGCCCCAAAGAGGTGTGTGCCGCAAAGGCTTGCTTCATGACTTTGTAATCGATCTCATGAAATTGCGTCTCCGAAACAGGTTCTAAATCTACAGTTTTGACTGGCATTTCATCCCCTTCTCTTCCGATCCGAACCGATTATTCTGCCGTCCATTATTCTGCAAATATTATTTAGCTCAGTCTTCACGGACGCTGAACTCGAGCTTCCAGCGCTGGTCGCTCACGGTGCTGACGCACCACAGCTCGAAGATACCGAGTTCCGTGATGTGCGATACAAAACGGACCGGAATGTAACCGTCTTCGAGGCCTTCGGCGGCCGGCAGTTCGGCTTCGAGCGAATCGGACTCCTGCAGCTCCTCCTCCGTCCAGCGGGTGAGCGTATCGCCGGGAACGTCCTGCTTGCGGATCGCCGAGCTGAAGACGCGGAAGTGGGCTTTCTCACCGGTGACCAGTCCAAACTCTTCGCCCGGAACTTCAGCCTCGGAGCCCTCTTCCATGCCGAGCGGCACAACGCAGAAGGCGTTGAGCGGACGCGGCGCGCCCGGAATGGCCAGACCGGATGTTTCGATGCCGAGGTAGTAGGAACGGGCCGTTCCACCGCGGATACGAATGCCGCCGCTGTGCTTGGCCGCACCGTAGTAGGCCGCGCCGCGCGCAACAGCGTGATCGAGGTCCTCGGTGCCAACCAGCGATTTCGGGCTTTCGCCTTCGAACCAGGTGCCCATCAGATCCATCAGGCGATCCTTGAAAAGTCCGGCCTTGAACACGCCGCCATTAAACAGGACGTGGGTCGGGCGAACAGATTCCTTGCCCTTGGCATGCATGCCGAGGAAGCCGGCCAGATGGCGGGTAACTGCCGTGTCGTTCTCGTAGGGCAGGCCCAATTCACGGAAACCGGAACGGGGATCGCGCTTGGCGCGATCCTTGAGGCCGCACTCGGCAAAGAACCCTTCGAGCAGCGCGTCGGCAATCTGCTTGCGATTCAGTTCCACGGAGATGTTTTTACCGACGACGCTTTTGCCGCGTCCGAGAACCGTAATGGGATGGACTTCCGGACCGTCGGGGCTCAGCAGTGCCTCCTTGGCCTTGCGGCAGGAGTGCCATAGCGCGACAGACTGCCAGGCATCGACTTCGACGCCCTGTTCGGCAAACGCCTGCTGGGCGGCATGGGCAATGAGCAGGTCCATGTTGTCGCCGCCCACCAGGATGTGGTTTCCGACCGCGACACGGCGCAGGACCAGATCGCCCTCTTCTTCTTCCACACGGACGAGAGTGAAGTCGGTGGTTCCTCCGCCGACATCGCATACAAGCAGCGTATCGTCTTTATCTAAATGCTTGCGCCAGTTCTCGCCGATCTCCGACAGCCAGGAGTAGACGGCTGCCTGCGGTTCTTCGAGCATAATGTAGTGCTCGGGGAATCCGGCGGAGAGCGCGGCGGAGCGGGTCAGGTCGCGGGCACTGGCATCGAACGATGCCGGCACGGTCAACACCACCTGCTGTTCGGCGAATGGCGCATCGGGGAAACCCTGATTCCATGCGGACACCAGATGATCGAGATAACGACGGGATGCGTCGATGGGCGAGAGCTTGGTCACATCATCCGGCGAATTCCACGGCAGGATCGGTTCGTTACGGTCCACGCGGCTGTGACAGAGCCAGGACTTGGCGGTCGCGACCGTGCGTCCCGGCGCTTCAGCGGAGCGGCGGCGGGCCCACTCACCGACCGCGCAGTCACTGCCCTTTGTTCCGGGCAGATCCATGCTGCCGCTCTTGCGTTCGTCGTCGGTTCCCAGATAAATAAATGATGGCAGGGTGGTTCGGCTCTCGACGGTTGCGTTGTCGACCAGCTGCGGGACGGCCAGACATTCGACCGGCGCGTCGTCCTGTTCAAGATTGCGATAGGCCAACACGGAGTTGGTTGTGCCTAAATCGATACCAATTGCG
>JAUXCB010000217.1 GCA_030619095.1 Verrucomicrobiota bacterium
GGAAATCGCGCACCATCATGGGATATGGATGCGAACCCAGCGCGGAACCCAGAATGTAGTGCGTGGTGCGGATATTGGAAACCCAGTCGCGCATGGCTTCGTTCACCGCCTCTTTCAACGTCTGCTGGCCGATCGTAACCGGAACCACCGTTGCGCCGAGGCTTTCCATGCGGAAGACGTTCAGGGCCTGGCGCTCCATGTCGACCTTGCCCATGTAGACAATGCATTCCAGACCGAACATCGCACAAACCGTCGCCGTTGCCACCCCGTGCTGCCCCGCACCGGTTTCGGCAATGATGCGCTTCTTTCCCATCCGCTTGGCCAGCAGGATCTGCCCCATGGAGTTGTTGATTTTATGCGCACCCGTGTGACAAAGGTCTTCGCGCTTCAGGTAGATCTTGGCGGTGCCCAGTTTCTTGGTCATGCGTTCCGCATAATAAAGCGGGGTTCGGCGGCCGACATATTCGCGGAGGTAGTATTGCAACTCCTTCTTGAACCCCGGATCCTTGCGCACCTGCTTATAGACGCGCGCCAGCTCGTTAAGCGGCTCCATCAGCGTTTCCGGAACAAACATTCCGCCATAGGGGCCAAAGTGCCCGTGTGAATCAGGTTGGGTTGGTTTCATAGTTAAATCCTTTGCAAAAATCGGCTTCTGTCAAAAAAATTCTTCTGTTTTCTCTCTAACTGTCTTCTTTGAAGCGGGTTGGAGCGATTCTCCCTCACTCCCCCCTTTTTCACCTGTGTTTTGATTGATATAGTGGGTCTCTCCAAGCTCGCCGTCTATTCACTTACTTGGAACAAGGAGGACCCGTTTTGAAAAATGATTTGCTGAAGCTCGTTCGCTGGTTTTGCCTGAGGCTCACCTATAATGATCTGGCCTCGGTCGTGCCGATGCTCCATGAAGTGCTCACCGGATCTCGAAAAGATATCGATCTGAAACCGGAAGTGGATCGCCCGCTGAACTATCGGCACTTCCGGGTCGATCCGACTCTGCCGCTCACTCAATCGCCATCCCCGAAAGAGCCACGCCGTGACTGGCGGCAGATTCAAAAAGAGCAGATGGAAAAAACCGGAAAGCGAATCGAAATCGTTCGTCGGCGCAAAGGCTCTGCGGTTCCGCCGGAAAAATGTACCTGTCAGCACTGTGGTGCGCCGGTGCGTTATCTGTATCTCAACAACGGTAAATGCGCCTCACAAGTAAAGTGCAAGATCTGCGAAAAAACCTCTCCAACCGATAAGCCTCGCCGGGAAAGCAAAGCTAAATTCTGGTGTCCGCACTGCGGCTATGCGCTCTTTCGCTGGAAAGAGGACGGGATCTGCACGGCCTATAAGTGTCCCAACCAAAAATGTCCGGCTTATCTGCGTAATCTCGGGGCGTTAACCCCGGAAGAGAATCAAATGCGACAGGCGGGCAACACCAGCCAGTTCAAGCTCCACTACCTCTTTCGGGAATACCACTTCGCATCCGAAGAGCTTCCGCGGGCTCGTATGGAGGGATCTCCGGTCGATCTAAACCGCATCCATAACAACCTGCACACCGTCGGACTCTGCCTGACGCTGACGGTTAGCTTCGGACTCAGCGCCCGGATGAGTGCACAGGCCATGAAACACCTGTTCGGTATCTCCATCTCGCATCAAACGGTGATCAACTATGCCAATGCATCCGCCCGTCACCTCAGCAACTTCGTCGATGAGAACTCGCCGAAGCCCGCAGGCCCCTGCGGTGCAGATGAAACCTATATCAAGGTCAACGGCATCACCCGCTATACGTGGTTCATCATCTCCAAAATCCGCCGAGCCATCTGCGGATGGAACCTTTCGGAAACCCGGGGAACCGCACCCGCCCTGGGGTTAATCTATAACTGCTACGGCCCGCCGGACAACCCGGTCTGCGAGAGCGGCGAACTCATCACCGACGGACTGCCCTCCTACGACAGTGCCGTCACCGCCTACAACACCGAAGCCGTTAAACATGGCAACTTCAGCGTGCTCAACAAGCGCACCGTCATCGGCCTGAAGAACCTCGATCCGGAAAGCGAAACGTATCGCGAGTACAAACAGCTCGTCGAACGGCTCAACCGAACCTACAAGTTCCACACCCGGCCGCGAGCCGGGTTCAAGGACTTCGACGGAGCCGTTGCACTCACCACGCTCTTCGTAGCCTACTACAACTTCATGCGGCCTCACGGCAGTCTCAAGAAACGTCCACCCGTCGAGCTCGACTGTCTCAAAGACAAACCGCTCCATCCCGACCCGTGGGTCGAACTGCTCCGGCAGGCCGCCTGATCAATCAAAACTCAGATGTCAAAGAACAACGCAAGACGCTACCCTTGCGCACCATCCGCCCCGCTGTGCATCGCCAGCATCAACCGGGCTAAAAACAACACTCAAACTCCCGCCAACACGCAAACCATCCCCATCAAAAGCCTTCTTTCGATCCGCTTCGGGGATCCGGTTCACTCGGCTTCATTGCCATCGGCGTTTTCATAGAATTTTTTACAGAACCAGGTTCGGCTGTTTTATATATGAAACGCTTCTGGGTGTCTGTTTCAGACATCTATTTTTTCCAACGAGCCATCTTGCTTCACCACAAAAGCGACCGTGCCGGAATTGGTTTTGCACAGGTGCTCAATCTTCTCGGTCTCCATCATCATGAAGGCCGTCGAGAGCGCATCCGAGGCGGCCGCCGATGGATGGATCGCCCATGACGCTAGGTGGCGCGTGGCTGGTTTTCCGGTCTTTGGGTTGATGATATGCCCGCCCTTCACCTCCGTTCCGGAGCTACTTAATGCTTGATTCTTGAGCGTGACGGACGTGACGCCCGCCTGCTCGCCCCACGGGCCGCCAACGCCGAGTTCCCATTCTTTGCCCCGTGCTAGCACCGTGCTGGTTCCGCCGCTGATTACGGCTTTGGGTATGTCCCAGTCGGTCAAAATTTCAGCGGCTTTATCAATGGCGAAGCCCTTTCCAATGCCGCCCAGATCGAGTTGTGGTGCGGACTTTCCAGTCTGCACATCCGCAGCAGCATCTTTTTTCCAGCCGATGGAAAAGTTGATACGGTCGATATCCAGCCATTGGAAACCGGTTCCGACGGTGGGGTCGAAAAGGCCGCCGGAAACTTCGTGCGCCCAGATGGCCTTCTCCATGCATTCCAATGTTTCGATGCTCACGCGCACCGACTCGCCCGGCTTA
>JAUXCB010000225.1 GCA_030619095.1 Verrucomicrobiota bacterium
GTTTCAGCCCCTCTCAAAAAATTCCGTCGCGTGCAGGGCTCATCCCTTAAGCTGAAAAATGGTAGCATCCTCTGGGTTGACTTCGACGCACCCTTTGCACTTTGAGCATTTCGTATCCAACAATTCGATACGGCCTTTGTGTTCGAGTAGCTGGAGCATTCCTTCCATCGCTGAAACGTCCAGTTGAAAATGACGCGAAATTTCCGCGAGCGACATCGGCCCGCGCTCTTTGAGCACGTTGAGGATTTCCGTAAGCATTATCGCACCTGAATTTTTACGGCGGCCTCTTTGGAGATGATGTAGCGACTTTCCCCGGCAGCGACCACTAGGTTGGCATCGCTGGGGCGGTTTTTGATCACGGTGACAAGTGCGCCGCTGAAGAGTCCCATTTCGAGCGTTTTTCGGTCGCTGTTAGATATGATAACGACGGCCGCGCCCTGCGCGAAATCGCTGAGCGGATGTGCATAGCAAATTCCCTGCCCACCCCCGCGTCCGCGCCCGCAGCGCTGGGAGTTCTGTTTTCTATGAAATCGTCCGAACATGGGTCATCCCCTCTTTCGCGAAACAAATTTAAGACAACTGGTGAACAGAAACATTACTGAAAAAATCCCAGCCCCCCAGAGTGCGGACTGCACTGGATGCTCGCGGGCGGTGGCGAGTTGGTAAAAAAGAGTGGAACAGACCCAGGCGAGCGCAGTGAGATACCCCACACTGAAGGCCATCCACTTCCAGCCGGTTTCGCGTTGGATGGCGGCGATGGCGGCGACGCACGGCGCATAGATAAGAATAAACAGCAGGTAGGCGAAGGCCCCGGCTTTTCCATCGAAAGCCGCCAGCATGCCCGCCTCGGGGTCGCCACCGTCCGCGCCATAAAAGGTGTTGAGTGTGCCAACGACCAGCTCTTTGCCAAAGATACCGGTGACAAGGCCGAGTGTGGCAGGCCAGTTATCGTCGGTGATGCCCATCGGATGGAACACCGGGGTGATCACACGGCTGGCGGCACTGAGCAGGGAGTTTTCGCTCTCCTGATTTCCAAAACTTCCATCGGTGCCAATCGACCAGAGAAGGCTGAGCACGACCACGAGAATCATAATGATTTTTCCGGCGCGCAGGATGAATTCTCTGAGCCGTTCCCACGTGTGATAGAAAATTGCGCCGAGACGCGGCAGGTGATAGGGCGGAAGCTCCATGACAAAGGTGGAGGCTTCGCCTTTCAGGATGGTTCGCCGAAAAAGCAACCCGCTCACCACGGCCAGCAGGATGCCGGTAAGATAGAGGGCAAAAATGACGGCCCCGCCGGTTTGCGGGAAAAAGATGCCCGCGAATAACGCATACACCGGCAAGCGGGCACCGCACGACATAAAGGGATTCAGAAGGACGGTGAGGGTGCGGTCTCGTTCATTTTCGAGAGTTCGTGCGGCCAGGATTCCCGGCACGTTGCAGCCAAAGCCGACGAGCATCGGGATGAAGGCTTTTCCTGGTAGTCCAACGGCACGCAGACTGCGATCCATTACAAACGCTGCCCGAGCCATGTAGCCGGACTCCTCCAACAGAGATAAACAGAGGAACATGAAAAAGATGGGGGGAATAAACGTCGCCACCGTCTGGATGCCACCGCCCAACCCGTTGGCCAGCAATACGTTCAACCAAAATGGCGCACCGACGGTTGTAAGCCATCCTCCGAGACCGTCCACCAGCACCGCACCGAATATGCGGTCGATCCAGCTGATCAGCGGGCCGGAGAACGTGATGGTGACTGTAAAAACCACATACATAATGGCCAGAAAAAACGGAATACCCAGGGCGCGACTCAGGACAATGCGGTCGATGGCGTCGGAAAAGCTTTTGCGAAGCTCCCCGGTACGGCGCACGACATCGAGAGCCAATCCGTGTACAAATCCGTAGCGGCCATCCGCCATAACGATTTCAATATCTTCGCCGATATGCTTTTCCACCTTTGGAATTTCAGCGGCCAGCAGTTCATCGCATACCCCGATACTTAGCTCTTCCGCAAGGGGATCGCGCTCCAGTAGCTTGACAGCCAGCCATCGAGCAGGCACCTCCACGCGGGCGGCGACCTCCTCGGCGACAGGCATCAGCATGGCAATCGCCTTTTCGACCTGTGTGTCGTACTGCACATTGGTTTTGCTAATGTGGCGTTCGACCAAAAGGGTTTCGATCGTCTGCCTGAGCTCATCGACACCCTCTTTGCGGGAAGCCACCACCGGAATGACCGGACAGTCGAGATGTTTTGCGAGATGCTCTACCTCCACCTCAATCTGTCGCCGCTTCGCCAGATCCATCATATTGATAACAACAATAAGCGGCTCGCGCATTTCCAACAGCTGTGCCGTGAGATAAAGCCCGCGCTCTACATTGCGTGCATCGATGAGGTTCACCACCGCATCCGGCTTCTCTTTGAGAATATAATCGCGGGCGGCATTTTCGTCCGGCGACCCGGCGGAAAAGGAGTAGATGCCCGGCAGGTCGACCACGCGGACTTCTGCCTCGCCTTGCTGATATACACCTTCCAGATGTTCCACGGTCACGCCCGGCCAGTTTCCAACCCTCTCGCGGGAGCTGGTCAGCGCATTAAACAACGTGGTCTTCCCGCAATTGGGGTTCCCAGCCAGAGCTATAGTGAACTGCTTCATGTTTACTCAACCTTTAAAATCGGGATGATAAGCCCAAAAACCTCTCTTGCGAGAATAAAATCTAAATATCGGGTTCAAACCCGAATTTAAAAATTAAACACGGCGATCAGGCGGGTCTGATCGTCGACCTCACCAACCACATCGATCCCCTGCATCAAAGGGCTGATGGTAATGAACCCGCCCAGGTTGCGCACGGATTTTTCTGCCTCCGGCAGATCCGCCTCTGGCGGAAAGTCGATCCAAAGATGCTGCTGGTGCCCGGGGCGGGACTTGGCCTGTCCGCCGAAGGAGGAAACCCGCACGTCCAAAAGGACAACGGATTTTTCTGCCTCCGGCAGATCCGCCTCTGGCGGAAAGTCGATCCAAA
>JAUXCB010000184.1 GCA_030619095.1 Verrucomicrobiota bacterium
CAGCCACCGAAGAAAAAAAGAATGACCAAGGCGGAACGAAAAAGAAGAGCGGCGAAATGGAAATCCGCCAGGAATGGACGAATGAACGACTGGGTCGATATCACCTGGGCCCTGATCAACAGCCCGGAATTCCTATATCATCATTAAAGGAGCCAACGATGACCCCCCACCTGAACATGACTCGTAGAAACGCGATGCGCCAGGGACTCTGTGGTGCCGGCACCCTGCTGGCGGGCAACAAGCTGTTCGGCGCCCTTCCCGCCTCAACGCCAAACGCGAAGGCCAAATCGGTTATCCAGATTTTCCTTTGGGGCGGCATGTCCCATAACGACACATGGGACCCAAAACCCGAAGCTGGCCGCAACTATATGGGCGACTTTATGGGGGTGCTCCCCACCAACGTGGACGGTATCCGCATGGGGGAGCTCTTCCCAAAACTAGCCAAACAGGCTGATAAATATTCACTGATCCGCAGTATGACCCACGGTATCAACAGCCATGAAACCGCCGCCTATTATATGCAAACCGGCCACACTCGCGGCGAGCGACTCTCCTACCCCAGCGTCGGTGCTGTTTTTTCTCATTTCAAAAAACCCGGCTACAAAGGGCTGATTCCTCCCTACGTGGTTTTAACCAAACCGCAGGGCCGCTTTTCTGAAGAAGGGTTCATGGGGCCGGCCTATAAGCCCTTCGCAACCGGCGGCGATCCAGCCGCCAGCCGCTTCGAAGTGGAAGGCATCGTCGCCAAGGGAATCTCCGACGAGCGCCAAATCGCCCGCCGCAACCTGCTTGAGAAAACCGATCGGCTCGGACGCGCCATGGCATCCGCCGTGCTGAATGACGCCCGCTTTGCCCGGGAGGAGGCCTATGAGCTGATTCTTGGATCCGGCAAGGATGTATTCGATCTCTCAAAAGAAAACGACAAACTGCGCGAGCGCTATGGACAGAACACCTTCGGACAGGAATGTCTCGTGGCGCGACGACTGGTTGAAACCGGCGTCCCCTACGTTGTCATCAACTATCCCGGCGGCTGGGACACACACAAAGGACACTTTCCCCGGATGCGCCAGCAGTGTCCAAAGCTGGATCAGGGGCTCGCCGCCCTGCTTGAGGACCTCGCGAACCGAGGCCTGCTCGACAGCACACTCGTCTGGTGCTGCGGCGAATTCGGCCGCGGCCCCAAGGTGGACTGGCAGCCGCCGTGGAACGGCGGGCGCAACCACTACGGAAAAGTTTTTTCCGCTCTGGTCGCCGGCGGAGGCTTCCGCGGCGGAACTCTTGTCGGCTCATCCACCGAGAAAGGAGAAGAGGTCAACGAACGACCGGTCTACCCTGTCGACCTGCTCGGCAGCATCTATCGACTGGCGGGCATCGATCCCGCGTCGCAGTTGCCGCACCCGCTCGGCCTCGATGCCCGCGTGCTACCCGCGGCTTCCAACACCATTAAGTCGGGCGGAATCCTGACAGAAATCATGTAGAGAGAGTGAAACAATGAAAAAAAGATCACTTTTTACTCTGGTTGGCATCGTCGCCATAATGTCCCTGCAGGCGGGGGCGCAATCCAAGTCGAAAAATCAAGCCGCCTATATCGGCTACGTCTATCCCGCGGGCGGACAACGGGGCAGCACCTTTCAGGTTCGGATTGGCGGACAACGGCTGGAAGGCTCCACGGGGGCGCTCGTCTCCGGCAAAGGCGTACACGTTGAGCAGACCGACTGCCTCCGTAAAATGGGCAACCAGATGATCCGTCTGATGAGAGAACAGCTTAAGCTCATCAAAAACAGCGACGTCGTGTTGAAGAAAGATACATTAAAAATTCAAGCCAACATCCAGAAGCGAATCGCTGACTATGTCCGCCAACCGGCCAGCCAGTCGCTGGCCACCGTCGTCCTCCTCGAGGTGACCATAGACAAAAACGCAACGCCCGGCCCTCGGGAAATCCGCGTCATGACACCTAGAGGAATCTCCAACCCCTTGGTCTTCCACGTCGGTCGGCTACAGGAGTTCTCGCGCCCCGCCATGAAAATTTCAAAATTCCAGACTCTCGGCAAAGAGCACCTCGCCCTGCGCGACCGCCCGGATAGCGAAGTTGAGAAAAAAATCAGCCTGCCCTGCACCGTAAATGGTCAGATTGCTTCGGGCGAAATGAACCGCTACCGCTTTTCAGCGGGCAAAGGCGACCGGCTCGTTATCACCACGCTCGCCCGTCAGCTCGTCCCCTATATCGCCGACGCAGTCCCCGGCTGGTTCCAGCCCGTCATCACCCTCTACGATGCCAACGGAACCGAAATGGCCTTTAACGACGACTTCCGGTTCAACCCCGACCCGACCCTGCTCTACGAAGTCCCGAAACACGGAGAATACATCCTTTCTATCCACGACTCCATCTACCGCGGTCGCGAAGATTTTGTCTACCGCATGACCCTCGGCGAAACCCCCTTCATCACCGAGGTCTTCCCCGCTGGAATGAAGACCGGTCAGACCCTCCAGCCCAAAATCAATGGATGGAATCTGGAAAAGGCGGTCCTTACGCTTCCCGAACTGGATGCAAAGGAGGGTCTTCACCTCATCAGCGCCGATCGGAAAGATACTCAGTCCAACTATATTCCCTTCCGTATCGACACACTGCCCGAGCGCACAGAAAACAGAACCAAAGAACAACAGCACGTCTCCCTTCCGGTCATACTCAATGGACGAATCGACCGCCCCGGCGATCAAGACACATACACCTTCAAAGGCATGAAAGGAAAAACACTCATCGCCGAAGTCCATGCGCGCCGACTCGACTCCCCCCTAGACTCCATCATCAAACTAACCGCTCCAGACGGAAAATTGATTGCCTTCAACGACGATCACAGCGACCCCGGCTCCGGCCTGAACACCCATCATGCAGACTCCTACCTGCGGGTTGATCTGCCCGCCACCGGAACCTACTCCATTCAGATCACCGATATCTCATGCCAGGGTGGCCCGGCCTATACCTACCGCTTGCGGCTCAGTCCGCCTCGTCCGGACTTCGCCCTGCGCACCGTCCCTTCACATATTGACTTTAAAGGGAGGCGCGGCTCCGTCGAAGTGTTCGCCATTCGTAAAGATGGGTATAACGGCCCCATCCACCTCCAGCTCGAAGATCCGCCCGAGGGCATTACCGTCCTGCCCGCCACCCTTGCCGCCGGAAAAGAAAAAGTGAAACTCAATATCACCTGCAATAAAAATATTCTGCCCGCCCCTCTCCCGCTCCAAATCACCGGCACAGCGAACATCGACAATAAAAACCGGACCCACCAGGCCATACCGGCAGAAGATTGGATGCAGGCCTTTCTTTGGCGCCACCTCGTTCCCGCCCAGCAGTTACTGGGCTACCGCCCTGCTCCATCTATCAACAAGAAACGGCCCCTTCCGGGCAAACCGGATGTCTCCGCATTCAGACAAACAAAAGGTAAAAAACTGACCTCAGAACAAAAAAAGATCGCTGGACGTGTTCGACAAGTCTGCCAGCTCTATCAGGAGTGGATGCTGACCGATGAGCTCTACATTAAAACCGTCAAGGGTCTCCTTAACCCAACTCAACAAGAGCGTTGAAGTGGTATTATACCAATCAGACCTTTGCATTTCTCACGTCGCTTCTCCTATGTAGAGGCCCTTCGCTCCACGATCATTACTCGCTTCATCACTACTATGGCCTCCTCCGACTCCCGCCTCATTGAAGACGGGTCTCCCAAGTTCCTGACAGAACTTTGTGCGCGCGCTATCCTTCTCGACCCCGCCGTGTGTCATCCTTCGTTTTCAAACCGTATTCCCGGACGACTGCTGGCTTCAGGACATCTGACACCCTGACCACACGGAACTTGCGTAACGAGGCTTGACCAAAGGTTCACTTTCATTACGGCTCACGCACTTGCGAATACGAAGCTTCACCGGGTCGGTTACCCTTGCCGATGTTCGCACCGCTACTCATAACGGTTATTTCATGAGACA
>JAUXCB010000228.1 GCA_030619095.1 Verrucomicrobiota bacterium
AAAACGATAAATTCGCTCACCTATCGGTCCTGTCGGCCTATTTTTCCCGTAGCCTTACGGCTTCGGAGTTATTGGGCTAAGTTATTGGTTATTTGTTCGGAAACTCCAATGGTTGCACGGAAGAGGATCCTCTCGGGGGTGACACGCCCAAAAATTCTACAATGTCCCGTCACGCAAACCTGATAACAAATAACGAGTAACCCTGCACCCCGCAATCGGTAAGATTGCGGATTTTTCCCCTCCATATACGTTGCAGGCTTTTTTACGTGGTGCTACGTTCCGTGGATTGAGATTTATTTAATCCATCAAAAGGGAGAACAACATGTCGCGTAAAAAAATTGCACTCGTCGGCGCCGGACAAATCGGTGGAACCATGGCCCTACTTGCCGCACAGAAGGAACTCGGAGACGTCGTCACCATCGATATTGCCGAAGGCGTCCCGCAAGGCAAGAGCCTGGACATCACCCACGGCGCAACCGTTATCCCCTCTTCAAGCTCCCTCACAGGCTCCAACGACTATTCCGCCATGAAAGACGCCGACGTCATCATCGTGACCGCCGGCCTGCCCCGCAAGCCCGGCATGAGCCGCGACGACCTGCTCGAAGTCAACTGCGGCATCATCAAATCCGTTGGCGAAAACATTAAGGAACAAGCCCCGAATGCTTTCGTGATCGTGGTCACCAACCCGCTCGACGCCATGGTTTATCTGATGCAGAAAGTGACCGGCTTCCCTGCCGAAAAAGTCTGCGGCATGGCCGGCGTACTCGACAGTTCCCGCTTTTCATCGCTGATCGCGCTTGAACTCGGCATTGCAGCCGAAGACGTTACCGCCATGGTCATGGGCGGACACGGCGACACCATGGTGCCGCTGACCCGCTACGCCACCGCCGGCGGTGTCCCCGTAACCCAGCTGCTCGACGCAGAAACGCTCGAAGCCATCGCCGCCCGCACCGCCAAATCTGGCGGCGAGATCGTCGGCCTGCTCAAAACCGGCTCCGCGTTCTACAGCCCCGCGCTCTCCGCCATTAAAATGGCCGAAGCCTTTCTTAAGGATAAAAAGAATGTGCTCACCTGCGCCGCCAAGCTCTCCGGCGAATATGGCGTGGACGGCCTCTACTCCGGCGTCCCGGTCGTTATGGGTGCAGGCGGCGTAGAAAAAATCATCGAAGTCGAACTCGATGCCACCGAGAAAGCCGCCTTCGACGTCTCCATCGCTGCCGTAAAAGACCTCACTGAATGGGTCGAAAGCAACGTCAAAGGTTAATCCACCACCGCCCGCCCGGCGGGCGGTGGAAAAATACTACAACTCACGGGCTGGCACCTTTCCACGAGCTGAATATTCGGGAGTGGAGTGGAGCCTTTGCTCCGCTCCGCGAAACTCCCGGATTTCAGTTCGGGGGTAAAAAAAATGACCTCCGTTGTAATATGTTAGCTGGCGGCCTGCATGATGCGTCCGCCTCATACATACGGAGGTCATTCATGAAGCATAAGAACATATACTCGCGGCAGAATCAAACCATCCTCAAGCTCTTCGAGCAAGCGGGGCATCCTCGGAAAGTACTCTGCATTGTTCTGGATTACGCGAAGCTTACGCATACGGCGCTTTGTTGCGACGGCACCGGCAAGGTGCTCAAAAATCCATTCCCCGTAAAGAACAACCCTGCAGGCTTGGAGTTTTTGCTCGAAACGGTAGATAAGCTTTGCCGCAAGCACCAGATCTCCAGGGAACACGTCTTTTTCGGGGGCGAGGACTGTGGGACATTCACCCTGAACATGATTTACAGTCTCAGAACCCATGGCTTCCTCGTGGTCGGAGTGAACGCGGCGGACGCGGCCAAGCAACGGGAGAATCATCAGGCGAGTACGGATAAACTCGATCTGCTCGGCATTGCAAACATGCTGATCAACAAACGTGGAAGTCTGGCGGGCGGCAACATCGGGGCGCAGCGAGCCTTGCGATCGCTCACCCGTCACCGCAAACAACAGGTCAAATGGAAGACGGCAACGGGCAACCGCATTCATCAGCTCGTTGATCAACTATTCCCCGGCTTCCTTGATGAGCGAAACAGCGCGGTGCCCCCTTTTTCGGAGGCCTCGCTCTACCTCATGGAAGACCGGTTCTCTTCGCGCCAGATCGCGCGGCGCCGGGACAAGGTGCTGCTCCGGCAACTCAAAGGACAGGGACTCCAGCATGCGGAAAAGGCCGTAATCCGCTTAAAAACGTATGCCCGGGAGGTGCTCGCTTATCCAGAGGAACTCAGCGGTCTCCTTCAGACTTCGCTCGCGAGTGAAGTGCGCCTTTACCGCTGCCTGCTCGAAAATATCCACCAAGTGAACCGCGAGAGCGCCCAACAGCTTGCAAGGACTCCGGCGGCCATGCTCACCACCATCCGCGGCATCGGCATCACGCTCGCGGCCGGCGTATCGGCGGAAATCGGCCCGATCCATACCCAGCCTTCGCTACGAAGACTCTGCTCATACGCCGGAATCGTTCCCCGGCTCAAGCAGACGGGCGGCCCCGAAAAGGCCGCGGTCATTGGCCGGGTCTCCAGACGCAGCAACCGCATCCTTAAAGATTATGTCGTTCAATGTGGTAATCACCTCGGTCTGCATGGCCCGGCTGATCTGCTTGAAGACCATCGGCGAAGAAGCGCCGGCGGACAACATGCCGACTTCGGTATGGCTCGGCGGTTCCTGCGGATCGCCATGCGGCTTATGCGCACGGGCGAAGCCTATGTTCCGCCCGAACTTCAATCCGGGGCAACCATGGATGAACTGCGCGAGTACTACCTTCAGCTCTGGCCGAAACTACTCGATAAATGGGTAAAAGCCAAAGCGGTCGAAACCGCCTTCGCGTCCGAAAACCCACTGGGTCAATGGCGCAATATGATTCAGGAGATGTATGCAATAAAACTACCGCTTCCCACTCAGAAATAGCCGCACCTCGAGAGTAGGCAAAAAGATTTAACAGCGGAACGCCCGGATGGCTTTCACGGACTGCCA
>JAUXCB010000185.1 GCA_030619095.1 Verrucomicrobiota bacterium
GACCACTCTTTCGTCGTCATCGGCAACGTGGTTCTGCTGGATTGCCATTTGACCGGGCTACTCTGTTCGCGCAAGTGCCCGGCAGATAAAATCCTCGAAGCGCATGACCAGTTCAAAGAATGGGCGGCCAACCCCGAAACAACGAGCATCAGCGGTTTTCATTCACCGGTTGAAAAGGAATGCCTGCGACAACTCCTTAAAGGGAAAGCCAATATCATTCTCTGCCCGGCCCGTGAAATTGAACACCTCCGCATTCCGAACGAGTGGAACCCCGCTCTCGAATCCAACCGAATGCTCATTCTGTCGCCTTTTGCCGAAAAGCGGGCCGATGCCCGCACCATCGACCGCCGCAACCAGCTTGTCGCCACCCTTTCCGACGACCTGACGATTCCATATGCCACCCCCTCCGGAAACCTCCAAAGTCTCTGTTGAGGGTCATAACTGGGGGCCGGGGCTTCTCATTAATTTTAATGCTTTGAAGCTGAAGGACGGAATTCGGAGAATTGTTTTCTAGGAAACTCGGTGATTTACTCGGCTGTTTTCTCCAGTGAACGTAGAGAACGACCCGAAGGGTCGGGTTCTACGAGGTGGTGGAAAAGTCGCCCGTTCCACTAAATTCTACGAAGAACCCTTTTTTCCAAACCTTGGAACCAACTGCGTTGGATGTTCTACTTTTTTCCAAGGGTTGGAGAGTTGGCTCGTCTAAGGAATGCTCCGAGAATCACAAGGGTCATTCCGGGAATCAGCCAAATGGTTTGGCGCTCCATGAAGCCCAGCCAGAACATCGGCGATGCGAGGATGATCACGATCCACATCGGGGTCATGCTGACGGGGGGCTTGCCTTTTCGTGCCATCACGACCCGGTAGAGGACATAGGCGGGGAAGGCGAGTCCGTAGGCGCTCATGAAGGTGCGGTAGATAATTTCGCCGCCGGTGAGTCCGCTGTGCGCGGGGAGTTTGACGGCAAAGAATCCAAGGAGTGCGGAGAGAACCATTAAAAGGATGAGAAGCGGTTGCCTCGACGGAGCACCCGGAATGGTTTGGATGCGGTGGAGGTGCACTCGAACGGTGAAAATCCATTGGCATAGAATATGGGTCAATATCCCGGCGGCGAGCCATGGAGTTGCAATCGGGACGAAGGAGGTGCCGTCGAGTGCGCCCGCGATGACGCCGGCGTAGCGAGCGGTCAGGAGAATCATAAATGTGAAGAAGCCGACGAAGCCGAGGGTGAATCCGAGCCGTCCGTTCTTTTTTGTGTCGAGCTGCTGGCGGGCGTGGTGGAAGGTGATGTCGAGATAGGGGCAGAGCAAAAACCCGAAGAGCATGACGGGGAGCATCCATAGCGGAGCGAGGGTCTGCGGCGCGGAGGAGATCAGCGCGGCGTTGGCTTCTTTTACATCGGGGGTGCAGAAGGTGGCGATCCATACGCCGAGGCTCAAGGTGAGCAACGCCATGGCCAGTTGCGGCGCGCGACCTCGGCGGAGCACCCCGCCCGAGATGAGAATGAATGCGGCAACGATGCTGATTGCGGCGGCGAGATGAGTTCCCGGAATCTGGAATGCGACCCGGATGAAGTTTGAAACCCAGAGAATCCAGAAGAGATGAAATGCCAACGTGATGGCCGAGAACCACCAGATTGCGGTGGGGTGGGTTTCAACGAAGCGGGTGGAGTCGCCACGGGTTTTTAGCACCCATCCCATCGCGGCGGCACCCGTTATGTTCGGAACGGCAAAGATGATAAACCCCGGCCAGCCCATGTCGCGGAGGAGGAGTGCGGGCAGGAACATTCCGATGCACCAGGTCCATGAGCATGCGAGATATGCACCCCAGAGGATGGGGTTCCGCGTGGGGGGTGTTGGGGAAAGCTGGCGGGCGGCTTCAGTCATTTGACGGAGCGGGTTTGAGCTTTTTGGCTTTGTGGTGGGCCTTGGGTGTCACGTGGAAGGTTGCGGTACAGCGTCCGACGCGGCGGGGTTTCCGGGGGGGGGTGCTATCCGCCGGAGCGGTTTTGATGGCACTTTTCTTTTTTCCGACCGGCATGAGCACCTGAACGACATCCATCCGGATGGCAATGTTGAACTCTTTGCCGGCGGCGACCAATTCGTCGATATCATCGAGCGGGGTCATAATATATTCGGCGGGTCCGAGGCACGGGCGGAGAAACCGGTAGGTGAGATGCTTGCAGACGACGGTGTAGTCGCCGCCGCAGACCTTGAAGACATAGTTTCCGCCTGCGATTTCCGTGTTGCCGAGCAGGGCGGCTCCGGCCATCGCGTTATACCAGTTTTTGTTGAATCGTCGAAACGGGAGGATGGCCCGGTGGGATTTTCCGTCGGAGGTCATTTTGATTCCCGAATGGAAGGCGTAGGGGAGCCAGATCAGAGAGCAGGCCCGGTTCCAGAAGGTATTGCGGGTTGAGAGGTTCGAGACAAAGGCCTCGGCTCGCTCAAGGAGTGTGAGCTTCGGTGTGGCGGAGGGGTCTGGCTGCATTCGGGGTATCCTTAAGTTTGGGCGGAAAAAGAGAAGTTAAATTTTTAAACACTCAAACCATAGAGGATTGGCCCGGTGATTCAAGCCCACTGCGCAGGATGTTGAGACTTTATAGAAAATCGCCATGGGGTCCACGGTCTGTAAAACAGTGCGCCTGGATGCAATCAATTGTGATGTAACCCGGCGGGGTGCTCTTTTTCCCGGATAAAGATCAGCGGGAAGATAATATCGCTCAGGCAGCAGGGGATCCAGACCGCGATAAAGAGGAACAGCGCGATCCCAATGCTTTCCAGAATGCTGAAGGTGCCGGCCTGCGCGCGCAGGATATGAAAGAGCGAGGCCGCCATGCTCAGCAGAACATGCCCTGTGTGTGGAAAGTGGGTTTTCGGAGTCCAATAAGCAAAACCGATTCCGAAGAGCGCGGCGAAATTGATAATCAACGGCATCTCCACAATTCCGATATGAGCGTGGGTGTGGCCCATACCCAGCAGCAGTTCCCCCCAGTGGGGGATCAGGCAGTCGCTCAGCGTGGCGATGCCGATCGACCCGAAATAACCGATCGCAATGACCGCCAGCGCGCCAGTCCGATTATGCTTCGCTCGTGCGCGGTAGTTGCGGTAGATCGATGCGGTCACCATCGCGCTCAGCACGACGTGCAGCGGGTGGGTGAACTCGAAAAGATCCGCCGCACGATCCGAGTTCAGGAACTCAGGAGCCAGTTGTCGCAAGAGCATAACCCCCGCCACGCTGCCCAGCGCCCCGAGCAGCGTAAACGGCCCGTGATGACGAAGTTCTTTAAGGACGATTGATTTCATTTATCTACGCTCGATCTCCATTTAATTTTTGACAGGATTACAGGATTTCAGCTTCCCATCCAGTCAATCCTCTTATGAGAAGAGTCTCAACGATCAATAATCCGTCGCGACGGATTTCGTATCCCACTTCCCATTTCTGTCATGCTCTTATCCGCACTCTTGATGAATCTGCTTTTGACTCGGTGCATTGTAGTATTCGTCAAGGGGCACTACGATCTGTAAGGCGAGCTTTTTGTGGAACCTAAGCAGTGGGTTCCGGCTCAAGGATCGACCCGCAGTCATCCGGACGGGACATAAAATGTGAGTGGGTTTCGGATATCCGTTTGCTCCCTGCGATCCCAACGTTTAAACGAAAAAATTGTGTCCGTCACTTAAAATGGGTTTGTTGAGCAAAACTTCGACCCGTTCCGACACAAATCGGGTTTCGGGATATAATAGCCCCCTTTTTTTTTCTGTTGTCTCACGCATCCCGAAAGTGAAGTAACCCCGATTTGCCGGACACTCAGAACGGTTCAACAAATCCAATGGGGTCGGCTTTTGCCGGACGCTTACATACGAAGAGAGGGGGCCCTTCGTTTTCTCTGCGCTTTGGCACGTCTGAGCAGGTTGAATCGTTTTTTGGAGAATACGCACACATAATAGCTTGATTCTTCATGCGGGTTTAGTA
>JAUXCB010000141.1 GCA_030619095.1 Verrucomicrobiota bacterium
GTCATCTGTTTGACGGCGTGCTTATAGACTTCGCGTCCTTCCATTTTCAGGAACTGAAGCTTCTCATCCATGTTTTCAGCTGTCAGCGGGTTCCGCGAACCGCCGCCGGGCGTCCAGAGCAGATTGGCGAGCGAGCCGTCGGTTCCGTAGGTTCCGTTCATGATGCCGCGCTCCGCGCCGGTCGCGCGCAAAACCACCGCACCGGCGCCGTCGCCGAACAGGACGCAGGTGTTGCGGTCTTCCCAGTCGACCACCGAGCTCATTTTTTCCGCGCCGATGACCAGGGCGGTTTCCACCGCGCCGCAGGCAATCTGGTTTTTCGCGGTTTCGATCGCGTAGAGGGATCCGGAGCAGGCCGCGCCAAGATCATAGCAATAGGCGTTTTTGGCGCCGACTTGTTCCTGGACGAAACAGGCGGTGCTGGGGAAAACCATATCGGGCGACAGCGTGGCGACAATCAGCAGGTCGACCTCTTCCGCGGACACTCCCGCGTCGGCCAGCGCCGCTTTGGCGGCCTCGGACGCCAGATCGGAGGTGGCCTGGTCGTCGCGGGCAATCCGGCGCTCGCGCATTCCGGTGCGGGTATAGATCCACTCGTCGTTGGTGTCGACGATCTTAGAGAGGTCGTCATTCGTAAGCACTTTCTCGGGCAGATAGACTCCGGTTCCGATGATGGAAACCGTCCGCAGGCTGTTGGAGGAATTACTCACTGTGTTCGGACCCGAAGATTTCGTTGATTTCCTCTTCGATTAGATGGTTCAACCGCTGGTCAATCGCGGTGCCCGCCACACGAATGGCGTTGTAGACCGCATAGGATGAGGAAGAACCGTGACCGATGATGCAAACCCCTTTGACACCGAGCAGCGGGGCTCCGCCGTAGGCTTCGGGATCGACCTTTTCTTTGATTTCCTTGAATGCACCGGAGGCTTTCAGGATGCCGGCCCCGACTTTCCGAATCGCCGAGCTGGCAAAAGATTCTTTGAGCCACTGGCTCATGGCGTGGGAGACGCTCTCACTGGTTTTCAAAACCACGTTGCCGACGAATCCGTCGCACACCGCGACATCCACCTTGCCTTCGAAAAGGTCGTGGCTTTCCACATTGCCGATGAAGTTCAGCGGGGATTTTTCCAGCAGCTGGAAGGCCTCTTTGGTGAACTTGCTGCCCTTGGCGGCTTCTCCGCCAATGCTGAGCAGGCCGACGGTGGGGTTTTCAACATTCAAAATCTTCTTGGCGTAGATATCGCCCATTGCGGCAAACTCCACGAGCATCGCGGCGGTGCAGTCGGTCGTGGCGCCGGCATCGAGCAGAATAAAGGGGTGCTCAATCGACGGCAGGACCGTCGCGATAGCCGGGCGATTCACGTTATCAAGCGTGCGCAGGCGCAGGGTGCAGGCCGCAACGGCCGCACCGGTGCTTCCGGCGGAAAAGATGGCTCCCGCCTCCCCCTCTTTGACGAGGTTGACCGCCTGCATGATCGACGAGTCTTTTTTGCGGCGCAAAGCCAGCGCAGGAGAGTCCGCCATTTCGATCACCTGCGAGGCGTGGCGGATTTCGATACACTCCGGGGTTTCCCCGTGCTTGGCCAGCTCCGCCCGGATGGCGGCTTCATCGCCGACCAGAAAAAGCCGGTCGATTCCCGGCAGATCACGGGCGGCCTCAACGGCGCCCTTGACGATCTCCTGCGGGGCGAAATCCCCTCCCATGGCATCAATTGCTATACGCATGAGCTTAGCCGTCCGAAACGGTTATTACCTGACGACCTTTATATTTGCCCGTGGTTGGGCACACACGATGCGGTAACGCCGGGGCTCCGCTTTCGGTATCCAGACCAGCGCGCGCAATTTTACGCTTCATGTTCTGCGCCTTGCGGCTCGCCGTTCTGCTTTTCGATGTCTTTCTTTTTGGGACAGCCATTTTTCTTCTCCTGATTCAGATGAGCGAGAACATGCTAGCGCACCCCTCTCCCTCTTTTCCATTATAATTTTAAATTATCAAGGGCCTCCCAGGCCCCGATTTTATCTCCGTCTGAACAACTGCACGGCCCCTTATTCAGGTTCTTTCCGCACTGAAGGCAGAGCCCTTTGCACTCTTCATTGCACAGGGGAAACTGCGGCAAATTCAGGAGAATCGCCTCCCGAAGATCCTCCGAAATATCCACCTCATCCATCTCCTCAATGTCGGAGTAGTCGCGCAGGAAACCGGAATCCTTTACCGTTGTCGAGAAAATTTGAGAGCATCTTGCGCACTGCGCATGAATCTCCGCCCGGACCGTTCCGCGCACGACCAGCGTTTCCTCGACCCGCTGCGCATAGAGTTGGCCGAAAACCGCTCCCGCCTCGCTGAACACAGGGTCGTCCTCCAGCCCGAGAATTTCGGACGACGCCTCCACCGCAAGGTGAAGCCCCTCCTCCGGAATTCTGTCGATCTGAAGTTTCATGCGCGGGATTATGGGGGACAAGAGACGGAATAGGAAAGAGGAAACCTGCTGACGGCGACCTAAACCTGACCGCGGGTCTCCAACAGCCGGTCGAACGATTCAGCCATGAGTTCGAAACCACTCCTCTGTTTCTCTGCAGGCAGGCACAGAATCGTTCCTCTCGGCGTGTTATTGACATCCACGATATAAATCCGTCCATCCTCCCAGTTTCTAAGCACGTCGAGCTCCCCGTAGTTCACCCCCATTTCCCGGGAAAACGCAAAGATTTTTTTCAACTCTTCCGGAGTGAATGCCGCCTTCGTATCCATATAATCCAATTTTGTATATTCGTTGAACCGTCCGTCAACGGAACGATATTTCAGGCCGACAAGAGGAATTCGGTCGCCGTGAATCGGTACCCGGTAATCCAGCAGCACACCCTCATGGTCTGTCGCATTATTGATCTCCCTTTGATATACGCGCCCGGGTCGAACCTCTGCCAAAGAGACGGGGCCCTGAATAACCCGGCCGTCATGGGATCCGTTTACATTCGACTTTTCCACGATACGTCCATGGTATCGAACCGGATCAACCTCCAACGGGTAACCGAAAACCCTGGCAAACGTCCGGGCTACTGTTTGCTTGTCGATATCCACACTTCCGGCATTTATAATATCCGTTCGCTCGACAGGAACCCGATCCAAAACCTCCGGATCAAAAAAGGTGTGGTTTTTCCGCTTAAACGCCACGTCAAACCGGCGTTTCGGATCCTTCGTGATCGTATATCCCAGATAAGCACAGAGCTTGTAGGCCGTATAGGGTGAAACAGGACGCTCGGGAAAAAACAGGATTGTTTTTCCGCGCCGAAACAGAACCCTCAGCGCAGAAGCCGCATCCCGCCAAACAGAGCGATCCTTCATCTCCCGCTGCAAAACATAATGGTTCTTCACCGTCAGAATCTTGTCCCGAAAATCGCGACACCGATTCGCCAACGATGCCGGCAGCACGGCGGCTAGCGTGTTCCGCACTCTTTTCATCCGCCCTCTTCCTCCTGACGGAATCTGGCGTGCAGGGCCTCGGCGACAATCGGCGGTACAAACTCCGCCACATCGCCGCCGAGCGAGGCCACCTGCTTGATATTCGTCGAACTCAAGAAGCTATAATCCTGCTTTGGCATCAGGAAGAGGGTTTCGATATCCGGCGCAAGCCGCCGGTTCGTCAGGGCCATTTGGAATTCATACTCAAAATCTGAAAAGGCGCGCAGGCCGCGGATCAAAACCCCCGCCTCCCTCGAGCGGGCGGTTTCCACAAGAAGTCCGTCAAACGGCTCCACGGTTACATTGTGGATGCCCACCACAGAGGTCTTCACCAGTTCCACACGTTCCTCTTGATCGAACAGCGTGCTTTTCCCTGTCACAGCGGCCACACCGATAATCAGCTCATCAAAAATACCCGCCGCACGCTCGATCACATCGAGATGCCCCAGTGTGACCGGATCAAACGTGCCCGCATATACCGCTTTTTTATTCATGCCGGAAAATGTAGTGCCTCTTTACGATAAAGGCAAACCCTACATTTTTTGTAGCGTGCGCTCGATGAGCGCATCCATTTGTAGCGCTAGCTCTATGAGCCAATCAGCCTGCGGATTGCCGCAAAAACAAAACCTTTGTTGAGCCGTACTTTTTCTCTTTCAGGAGCTTCCAGGCATTGGAAACATCAAACGAGTCCCGCTTGTGCATCTCAAACACCAACAGCCCGTCGGGAGCCAGTGCGTCGCCAATCGACTCCAGCAAGCGCGGCAGATCGACCTCATCGTACGGCGGATCGGCAAAAATCAGATCAAATGGCCCGAAGGGCCGCTTGAGATAGTCATAGACATCCGCACGAACCAGATCGTGCGCCCCCAGCTCCGCCATACCCAGTGCCTGAAAGTTATTCTGAAGGTTTTTCCATACCCTGGAATTTTTCTCCACTGCCGTCACGCTTGCGGCCCCTCGGCTCCACGCTTCGAGGCCCAGTCCGCCCGCACCCGCGAACAGGTCGAGCACCCGCGCGTTCGGCACGCACGCGGCGAGCGACGAAAAGATCGCCTCGCGCGTCCGCTCGGTGGTTGGGCGCACCCCGACCTTCGGAACCTTGAAGGTCCGCCCTTTTAGAATTCCACTCGTAATTCTCATCATTTATTTTCCATTGTTTGGAATCCGTTGCAACTCCGTCAACCATCGCCAAACCGGCAGAACGGAAACCGTTCCGCCGCCGGGAAGATCAACTTCGTCCGTTTGATTTTCCGTTAAAATCAACCCGGTGGCTTCCGGATTTTTTCGAATCGCCTCCCCGAGGCCGTCCAGCTCTCTGTCCCGATTACCGGCGTTCAGCTCGGCGCAAACCTGAATGAACTGGGTCGACTCATTCTTTCGCAACACAACAAAATCGCACTCACCTCGTTCTTGATGGTAATA
>JAUXCB010000086.1 GCA_030619095.1 Verrucomicrobiota bacterium
CAGGAAATCGCAGCCTCTTTCACGGCACTCACAGCGGACAAACGCAACGTTAAAGAAATCCGATCGGGTACCGCATTGTCATGGATTGCCGCCATCACCATTTTGACTGTTTTAACCATCGGCGCACTCGCCACAGCGAACCATCGGATCACCGCACACCGCACCTCCGTATTTAAACGCCTCGCAAAGGAAACCGCCGAACCTCTCATTCCACGCCTTGCCCAAGCCGTGAACGCCAACCAAACCCGCGACGTAGTCAGTCACGAACTCTACGCCGTCCTCCGGGCGATCGAAGGTCTCTCCTTCACCCGCAATGCAACGATCTATCTCCCCGACCCAGACGATTCCCTTATGCTTAAAAGCCACAATCCAGGTTCCTCATACAAGCCCGGCCAGACAGTCCGAACCATTCTGGCGGCTAAAAAATATGAGAAGGCGATCCTTCACGCATTGTCCGGCATCTCGGATGAGCTAGATCAACTGAACCGTGAAGCTAAATTCACTTTTTACGTCCCCATTGAGCCCCTCAACCACACCCCCATCGCAGTCCTGAAAATGGACGGAAATTCTCGTGAAAATTTCCGAGAATACAGATACTAACGCAGTTAGTCGACGAGGAGGCGCAGGGCGAGGTTGGCCTGCATGTGGGCAGCGATGCCGACGCGCGGGGCCATGAGGCCGCAGCCGGGTTCGGCACCGGTTTCAAGGTCGCCGACAATGTAGATGTTCTTCCCCATCTTTTTAATCCCGATGGTTTCGCCGGAGGCGAATCCCGCCATGCCGGAGGCTCCAATGAACGGCACATCGGGGCGGGCTGACGTGAAGGCCTGCAAGAGCATCGCTTTCTGATCGGCGCGATCAAACGCTTCAATCATGACGTCAACATCTTCAAACAGTGAAACCATGTCGTCGGACGTTAGTTTCACGGCGTGTGCCTCGACCTCGACGTAGGGATTTATTTTCCGAAGGTTGGAAACCAGCGCATCTGTTTTGAGCAGTCCAATCTGGTCGACAAAATACTGCTGGCGGTTGAGGTTGCTTGGCTCGACCACATCAAAGTCCGCAACAATCAGTTTTCCAACCCCGACACGCGCCAGCGCGACGGCGATGGCGGAGCCGAGCCCGCCGAGCCCGGCGATGCCGACCGTGGCGGTTTTGAGTTTGGCGTGAACGCCGGGCGTATGGCGCGCGGCCATCAGCACTTCGAGCTCATCCGCAGAGGGCATCTCGCCGCGTGTAATCAGACTGACCTCGTCGCCGTCGGACAGCGGGGCATCTTCGCTCATCGCCGCGCCGTTGAGAATCAGAATATCCGCATCCGGCTTCGTCCTGTCGCGAAGCCCGAAGAGTGTTGTCCCCTCCTCAGTCTGAAAAGCGCGTTCATTCAATTTGATGTTCAGCATGCAGAAACTCCCGAGTAATACGCCTATAGTGCCATATCAACCTTCCAGTGTTGTAGGACAAGGTTGCCATGCCCTACGTGCATTGCTTTCGTTCCGAAAGCCTCGCTTCGCGTCTCTGTATCCAGAGAGCTTGTGTCGTTTCATCAATATCGGAGAACACACGCTCCCGAATACGGGAAGCGTGTCCTACAATAATCATCCGACACTTCACTCATGACATGGCACTAGCATACGAAGAGCGGCACGCAACCTCAAGGTCATTGGCCTTGATAAAAACCCGAATATAGGTTTGTAAAGCGTTTATGGCCACGGTGAAAGAAATAGAAACAGCGGTCGAACAACTCCCGCCAAAAAAACTGCTCAGATGCTTATTAGGGCAGAATGATTTCCCGAATCAGTTGCATATGAATCAGTAATCATTCTGCCCACAAATCATTCTGCCTATATATTGAATAATGCGTTTGCCGGGTTTCTTCTTTCTTTCAAGCGGAGAGCAAAATAGAATCCCAACCATGAAAGCACAACAAACAAGAAGCTCCCAGTGGAATACTGGATTGGTGGAGTGGTGGATTGATGGGCTGAAACAAACAGCATACACAATCCAGAGGCTCTTGAACAAACCGGCACTCCAACACTCCCATACTCCAATACTCCTTCTCACCCTCTGCCTGCTAACAGCAGTCACTCTCACCGGATTCTCCGAAGAGACCGTTCCTGAAAAAACGGAAACGCTCTCCTCCCCGGACGGGGAAAGACCGCTGGTTTACGAAATCCCGATCCGTGACCAGATTGAGCCCGCCCTGCTCTATGTGATCCGCCGCGGGGTCACCGAGGCGACTGCAGCGAATGCCAGCGCAATTGTTTTCACCATGGACACACCGGGCGGTCGGGTCGACATCACCCGCGATATTCTCGATATTATCCGCAAGCTGGAAATGGATACTTATACCTTTGTCGAGCGCGATGCCTATTCCGCCGGTGCCATTATCGCTCTGGGAACAAAACATATTTACATGGCTCCCGGCAGCGTGATCGGCGCGGCCACCCCCATCCTGATGAGTCCCGGCGGCGGGGTACAGGATCTCAACGAAGATGTCGGCGAGAAAATGAAATCCGGTGTAGCGGCCATGGTGCGCGCCGCCGCTGAACAGGGTGGACACGACCCCAAACTGGCCGAAGCGATGGTGCGGCGCGAAGCGGAATACAAGGTCGGCACCAACATCATCAGTAAGGCGGGTGAACTGCTGACACTGACCGCCAGTGAGGCGGAGGGAATCCTTTCGGAGGGAACCGTAGTGGATTTGGAGGCCATGCTGGAAAAAGCGGGATTGGCCCATGCGGAGATCCGGACTCTTGAGGTGACCTCTTCCGAAAAGCTGGCCCGCATTATTGCGGCCATCGCACCAATTCTCCTGATGATCGGGTTGGGTGGAATTTATCTCGAAATTAAAACGCCGGGCATCGGGCTGCCCGGCATCGCCGGTGCCACCGCGCTGGCCCTGTTTTTTTTCGGCCATCATATCGCCGGACTGGCTGGAATGGAGGATGTCGTGATCTTTATCATCGGGTTTGCCCTGCTCTTCACCGAGGTATTCATCACCCCCGGCTTTGGGGTTCTGGGAGTCAGCGGCATCGCACTGATCCTTATTTCCCTGCTCAACGCCATGAGCTGGCAGGTTCCAGGCGAATTTCTTCCGACAATTTCCGGAAGCGGCGCGACCTTGCAAAAGGCCTTCGTCAAACTTTCGATTGGGATGGCCGGCACCGTCGTACTGGGTGTGATTGCCGGACGCTTTCTTCCCAAATCACGGGTGATCCGGCCGCTCGTTCTCAGTCAAAGCACGAACAAGGCGGAAGGATTCACCGCGGCGCACGACCACAGCGAACTGCTAGGGAAAACCGGCAAAGCTGAAATGAATCTTCATCCGGCCGGTCGCGCTCTATTTGACGGCAACCGGGTCAACGTCATCACCCGCGGCGAATTTATTGGCAACGGCAGCACCGTCAAGGTGATTGAAGCTCACGGCAGCCGGATCGTCGTCGAAAAGATGTAGCTTGCAGAGGCGGGGCGGAATAAAAATTAATTCATTCGTCCAGCGGTTCCGCCTCAACGGGACATTCGGGAAGTGCGCGCAGAAAAAGTCGTCCATACCACTTCGTGATGACGCGTGGATCCAGGATGACAATCCGGCCCTCATCGCTCTGTGTACGGATCAATCGCCCGGTTCCCTGTCGGAATTTTATGACTGCGCAGGGTAGCGAATAGTCCTTAAATGGATCCCCTCCATTGGCTTTGATCTGCTCCAGACGCGCTTCGACCAGCGGCTGATCCGGCACCGCAAACGGTAAGCGCACAATAATAACATTGCTCAGTGCCTCCCCGCGCACATCGACCCCCATCCAAAAACGATCCACCCCAAAGAGAACCGCAGAACCGTGTTCCTGAAACCGACGGAGCATCACTTGCGGCGGCAACCCCGTTCCCTGCACGAACAGATCAAAGCCTTCCCTTTCCACTGTTTCGCGAATGGCATCGGCCACGCGATGCATCAACCGCACATTGGTAAAAAGCACAAATGCTTTCCCGCCGCTCTGGGCAATGAAACGCGGAAGCACTCGAATGATGGCGGCTTCATAGTTTTGAGTGTCCGAGGGCTCGGGCATCCCCTGCGGAATCATCACGCGCATCTGCTGAGAATAGTTGAACGGAGAGCCCACCTTCAACTCATCGCAATGTGTCGCGCCGATCCGACCCCGAAACCATTCGAGGTTTTCACCAACAGCCAGTGTTGCACTGGTCAGGATCACACACGGCACTTCCTCAAATAGCATTCGATAGAGGAGACCGGATACATCAATGGGTGCGGAATGAATGACCGTTTGTTTGCGCGTCTTTCCTTCCAGTCCCGCCCAGTAAACGTGCCCCTCCTCGCTCTGCTTCAAAAACGAAGAGATGGATTCGTAAAACCCGTTCCCTTTCATCCACGCCGACTTCAACTCGGCCTTCAATCCGGGATCATCCGTTGTCTCTTTCATCACACCGAGCAGATGCCCATTGATCTCTGAAATCAGATCCAATAGACGCGTTTCAATGGATGGCGGCTTGCGCAGGCGCACCGTGCTGTTGACCTCCGAGAGCTTGCAATGCCTGCGTATCGCCTTAAAAAACCGGTCGCTCTCATCCCACAGCCGATTGACAATGTTTGCGCCATCTCCATCGCGCGCCACCGCGAAAAGCCCTTTGCGATTGTCTTTTGTAAAGAGCCGACGCAGCCAGTGCTCCACTGCGTAGCGCGAGATACGGATCCCCAAATGATTCGCCGCGACGTTTTCCATCTGGTGGGCTTCATCAAAAACGACCGTTCCGTAGTCCGGAAGGAGTGCTCCGCCATCGGAGCGCACCGCCATATCCGAAAAGAAAAGATGATGGTTCACCACCAGCAGATTGGCGGCCTGCAGCCCCGCGCGCGCCTTCATAAAGAAACAGCGGTCAAACTCCGAACACCTTTTACCGAGGCAGTTTCCGTGCTCCGCACAAACCGCGCTCCAAACATCGGCCCCCGGCTGCGGATCAAGTTCCTGACGGCTCCCCTCGACCGCCCTGTCCGCCCAGGCGCGGATCCGATCGACCTCAAACGCCTTCGATGGATCAAACAGATCGCCGCTCATCGAGCGGGCGCGGGCCAGCCGCCGCAGACAGAGATAGTTCGACCGCCCCTTCACCAACCGCGCTTTAAAATCGACCCCTAGCGCCTTTTGTAAAAACGGAACGTCTTTTTCCATCAACTGTTCCTGCAGGGTGATCGTATAGGTCGCGACCACGGCGCGCTCACCGCGGGCCAACGCGGTGAGAATCAGCGGAACCAGATAGGCAAAGCTCTTCCCAACACCGGTTCCCGCCTCCACGGCGAGATGACAGGAGTTTGCGGCGGCTTCCGCCACGGCGCGCGCCATCTGCTGTTGCTGGGGACGAACTTCAAAGGGAAACTCGTTTCCCTCATGCGCCTGTTCGAGCGCGCCGCCGGGCGCAAAAAATCGCTCGGTAGCCTGCACGGTTTCGGAATGTTCGACCGGACGGATCATTGAGGAAAGATACTATCGAATTTTTTTACCACGTGCGAGCGAAGCGACGCATAATTTACGAACTAATCGTATCCAGAAGAGGCACGGATCGATACACCGAAGAGATAAAAATTCCCACACATTTAAAAATGTGGGAATAAGATTCTTTTGCAAATTTCCCACCCATTGGGAAATCAGAGTCCTAAAAAGTAAATGGCGAGGCCGGAGAGACAGATGGCACCCCCGGCGAGCGCATGTGTCCAACGCTCAAGTTTCCCGAAACGTGCAAAGCTGACGCCCCACGTGGCAGCCATGACGACGATCATCATGGTGCCGATGGTAACGGTGCTGAAAACCACGGCGACGAGCACGGTTCCAAAGAGGCTCTCTTTAGCGGCGGGATACATCAGCAACGGGATGAGCGGCTCGCAGGGGCCGAGCACAAAAATGGTGAAGAGAACCCATGGGGTGATGTTGGCTTTGGCTACGGGTTCATTCGAATGGGTGTGTTCGCCATCATGCGCGTGCGTATGGGCGGGCTCCCCCTCGCCTTCGAGGTGCAAATGGGTGTGTGGACGATGCTGAACGCCACGATGAATCCCCCACCCCGCATAAGCAAAACCGAAGCCAATCAACGCCCAGGCCGCGAGGTTTCCGCGAAATGCCTCGAATACCTCCAGTCTCATCACGGCAATCCCAAATGCGATGCCGACCAAACCCAACACAACGGAGCTGAGCACGTGTCCCAGACCACAGGCAAAAGTGATCCATGCGGTTTTGACCGCGCTCCATTTTCGTGCGCGGTTCATGACAATGAATGGCAGGTAGTGATCCGGCCCGAATAAAGTGTGAAGAAACCCGATAGACGCGGCGGTTCCGCATAAAATGGCAATTTCTGTATTCATTTTTCAGCCCTTAGTGTTACCTGTTTTTAATTGATCACATTGTAAAAGCAACCGGCAAAATCCAATTATTGTCCGAAGACCCATGTAAAACCGATGGTCGCGATAAAATCCGGGGCATCATCGCCGTACAGACTTGATCCCGCCGCAAGATCCAGCGTCAGTGCATCCGATGCGCTCCAGCGGAAGCCGGTGTTGTACTGAACAACCGTCTGCGTACCACCCTGCAACTCTTTTTCGGCGAACAGCTCACCAACCCACTGCACCGTCTCATTCAGCTGGACATCCACCGCCGCTCCATAATGAACGATA